>JAIROC010000030.1 GCA_031257735.1 Bacteroidales bacterium
ATTTAATGAGGTAATAAGGTTGTTTTTGTGTGATATTCCATTGCTACTAAGGTTGTTTTGTTGGGGAAATAAGGTGGAAATAAGGTTTCTTTTTTCTATGTTTGAACACCCTACCCGTAAGAGCAGCGGAGCTAATCCCTACCCAAAGAACGCATTGATTGTTAGGGATTACCACGTCGCTGCGCTCCTTGTAATGACGGCATTGATTGTTGCGAAAATACTATATAGACAGACACTAATTAGTGTCTGTCTTTAATGTACAGATAGGGTTGTTTCAAAAGCGCTCTCCGCAACAATTAGCACGTCATTGCGAAGGAAAAATGTCCCGTTAGGGACAAAATGTTGGTAGAAAATACAGCAGCTATTCTCCTCTTGAGCGCGCCGTCAGGTGCGCTATGTAAGATATTATCAGGTTGATTTACATTCTGTCCCTAACGGGACAGGGAAGAAAGGCGGGTATTCATCTGTTTCTACCAACATTTTGTTCCTACGGGACAGGATGCCTATCTCAATAGCGCCTCATTGAAGAATAGTGAACATTATCTGGAAATATTCCGACTTTATAGACAGACACTAATTAGAGTCTGTCTATAAAGTATAAAAAAGTAATCATCAATGCCGTCCAAACAACGCCGTCATTGCGGGCTACCAATGACGTGCTGATTGTTGCGGAGAGCGCTTTTGAAACACCTTATTTGTACTTTATAAACAGGCTCTCGTTAGCAATAACAGCGTTGTTAGGACATGAAAGCGTCAGCTCATTTTCAATTTTCAATTTTCAATTTTCAATTTTCAATTAATTAAAGTTGTATCTTTGCAGTGTTTTTTTAATACTCAACATAGATGAAAGGAAGTATGTGTGTAACAGGTAAACTTATTATTTTTTCGGCGCCGTCAGGAACAGGTAAAACAACAATTGTCAGACATTTATTACAATCGGATTTACCATTGGCATTTTCTGTTTCTGCTACAAGTCGCCAGATGAGACAAAATGAAATAGAGGGAAAAGATTATTATTTTTTCTCTCCCGAAGTATTTAGGGAAAAGATCAAGAACGAAGAATTTTTGGAATGGGAAGAGGTTTATCCCAATCAGTTTTACGGGACACTTTTTTCGGAAATTAATCGCATTGGGCTAAATGGTAAACACACTTTATTTGATGTGGATGTAATAGGCGGACTGAATATAAAAAATAAATATCCAGCTCATTCACTTGCTCTCTTTTTAATGCCGCCCTCCTTGGAAGTATTGAAAGAACGACTAATCCGTCGCGGAACAGAAACAGAAGCATCTCTCAATAAACGAAAAGACAAGGCTGAATATGAACTTCGTTTCGCAGATAAATTCGATAAAATTATTATCAACGATGACTTGGAAACAACCAAGAAAGAGGTATACAACATTATCAAACATTTTTTATTTAAAGAAAATTATTCATGAACATTCCTTTAATCAGTATTATTACAGTTGTCTATAACAGTGAAAAGTATATCGAAAAAACCTTAAAAAGTATAGCAGAACAAACGTCGCAAAATTTTGAATACATTATTATTGATGGTCATTCAACCGATGAAACATTGAATATTGTATCAAAATATAAACATTGCGTCAATATTTTAATCAGTGAACCCGATAAAGGATTGTATGATGCAATGAACAAAGGATTGCAACAAGCCAAAGGAAAATATGTATGGTTTATTAATTCGGGGGATAGATTTTTTTCTTCTGATACAATCGCAAAGATTGAGGATTTTCACAAACAATATCCTCATGCGGATATTTTTTATGGACAAACACAATTGATTGACGAACAGGATAACATAACAGGCATGCGACGTAAGGTTGCCCCTGAAAATCTGACAGCAAAAAGTTTGACAATGGGCTTGGTTGTGTGTCATCAATCTATTTTGGTCAAACGTGAAATAGCTCCTTTATACGACCTCTCCTATAAAATAGCCGCAGATTATGAATGGGTTTTATCCTCTTTGGAGAGCTCTATCGAAATTATTAATACTCATTTGATCTTATCGAAATTTTTGGAAAATGGATTTTCTTCCCGCAATGTCGAACATGCATTGAAAGATCGTTTGATTATTATGTTGAAACATTATGGCTTTTTTACAACAGTTTATGCGCATATCCGCATAACTGTTCAATGGATAAAAAATAAATGTAAGATTTGATTTATCATTAAAAGAAAAAATGTACCTTTGCACAAAATATTTAATAAGATGGTTCGAAAGTTTATATCGGTATTTCTGTTAGCGCTTTTTATGGCGTATAGTGGAGGTATTGGCTTTTTATTACGAACGTGTAACCATTGTAATGAGGTAAAAATTAATTTCTTTTATCACGCGGAATGTTGCTCCGCTTCGAAAGAAACAAAACATTGCGGAGAAACTTGCGCAAACGAAGAACAGACAACGCCCTCGTGTTGCTCTGAAAACTGTTCTCATGATAACATCCCTGAAATATATACAATGCACCCACAACAATGCTGTGTGTTTGAGTTTATGTTTTTTAAAATAAATTCCTATTATGTATCCTCTCAATATGAAAATATTTTCCAACCCGATACATATTACAGCCTTGTTTTATTCGACTTATTGCAGCAAGAAAACAAACCACTGTTAAATAGAATAACAGAAGATAAAATTCTTCCTGAAAAAATACCGCCATTAATTCCCGGAGGGGAACGATTTATTATATACGCTCATCAGTTATTATTTTACGCCTGATCTGTTTTTATACATTCACAGATGTAGTTTGTTGTACAATATAGTATTGTACATGTATTTAATTTAATAATAAAAATAACAGTTAAGATGAGAAAGAAAATTTTTTTATATATATTGTTTATATCCGGATATGGATATATATGTGCACAAAATCTGCAGGGGACTGTTTTTGAGTATAACAAATCCCAGCAGTTAGAAGTTTTACAGGGCGCAAATGTTTATTGGTTGGGGACAACAATAGGTGTCTATACCAATGAAAAAGGGATGTTTACGCTTCCTTTCGTAGAAGGAAACGATCAACTTGTAGTTCGTTATATTGGATACGAGACGGATACGATTGCTATAAAAAAAGGCGATAATCCTGTTCGTATTATTTTAAGCAATGTAAAGGAATTGACAGGAGTTACTGTTTCTGCATTAGAAGGGACTTATATTTCAAGTAAACCTATATTGACACAGGTAATTACAGGAGAAGGTTTACGTAGAGCAGCCTGTTGCAATTTGTCGGAAAGTTTTGAGAGCAGCGCTTCTGTAGATGTATCCTATTCGGATGCGATTACTGGAGCCAAACAAATACAAATGCTCGGGCTGGCAGGAATATACAGTCAATTGATGCTGGAGAATACGCCTTATATTCGGGGACTTTCTACTCCTTTCGGACTGATGTATGTTCCGGGATCGTGGATGGAAGCTATTAATGTCTCCAAAGGAACAGCTTCCGTGATTAACGGATACGAATCTATTACAGGACAAATTGATATTCAATATAAAAAACCTGAAACCAATAAGGAAAAGTTGTATCTTAATCTATTCCTGAATACCATGCTTAAAACTGAACTGAATGCAAATACGCGTATTGGTATCAAGGAAAATGCAAGTACTATGTTTTTATTTCATTTTGAAAATAATCCTTTGCGTTTAGACCATAATGAAGATGGATTTTTAGATCGTCCACTCAATACGCAAATCAACTTTATGAACAGATGGGATTACCGAAATGTGGGGAAAGTAGAAGGCAGAACAATGATATCTTATTTATACGACACACGTATTGGCGGACAAAATCATTTTTCTTCAAAAGAAAATCGGGATACGAATAACCATTACGGAATAGGAATTAACACTCACAAATTGAATCTTATCTCAAAAAATGGCATACTGCTAAAAGGAGATGATGAAAGTATCGGAACTATTGCCTCATTTACTTTACATCAATACAATTCTTTCTATGGATTGAACAATTATGATGCTCAACAAATAAGCGGATATGCGAATGCATACTATGAAAATTTTATGGACAAAAGTAAACAACATAAAATAAATGCGGGATTGAGTTATCAAATAGACCTTTACAATGAGAAATTTAATGACAGTTCATTTAGACGATTGGAGTCTGTTCCGGGTGTTTTCGGACAATATAGCTTTATATGGAAAGAAAAATTGATAGCCATTGCGGGCTTTCGATTGGATTATAATAATGTATATGGCTTATTTTGGACGCCACGTATTCATGCTAAATGGGCAATGAGTGAAACATCTTCCTTACGAGTTACGGCAGGGAAAGGATATCGAAGTCCAAATATTTACATCGAAAATACTGCTTTGATGACAAGCTCCAGAAATTTCGTTACTACGGAAACGCTCAAAGCAGAAGAAGCTTGGAATACAGGTATCAGCTTTATACAGACATTTAAAATGAATACCAAAGAATGCTCCTTTATAGTGGATTATTTCTATACTGATTTTGTCAATCAGATTATTGTTGACATAGACAGGGATATTCGACACGTATATTTTTACAATCTGAAAGGGAAATCATATTCTCATTCTGCACAAGCCGAATTAATATTTTACCCTTTAAAAGGGTTAGAGATTACAGCAGCCTATCGTTACAACAATGTAAAAGAAACTATTAACGGAGAATTGCGAGACAAACCCTTGTCCAGCCAGCATAAAGCTATTTTAAATTTGAGCTATGCAACAAGATACGAAAGATGGAAATTTAATCTTACAGCTCAATTGTATAGCAATCAACGCTTGCCAGATACGCATTTAAACCCTGAAATATATCAATTGCCAAAACAATCACCTACATTTATGACTTTTAATGCACAAGTAACCAAAAAGTTCAAATATGTAGAGATTTATTTGGGAGTTGAAAACTTCACGAACTATAAACAAGAAAATCCGATTATAGCCTCTGAAAATCCATTCGGAGAATATTTTGATGCCTCTATGATTTGGGGTCCGATTAGCGGAGCTATGGGCTATGCAGGGATACGAATAAACTTAAAATAATAAATTGTAATATTAATAAAAATAAACTAAAATGAATAAATTGAAAGTTATTTGCATTACCATCGTAATGTGTACAGCAATGAGCGTAAACGCTCAACAGAAAGAACAAGAAAAATGGTCGGAAGTAATTATCCAGACAAATGGAACATGCCAGGCATGTAAAAATAAAATAGAAGGAGGTATCGCTTATGAAAAAGGCGTGAAAACAGTCGATTATGATTTGGCTACTTCCAAAGTGAAAATAGTCTATAATCCTCAAAAAACTTCTGTAGACAATTTGTGCAAGGCGATTAATAAGTTGGGATATACCGCAAATTCTTCTCCCGCTACCCGTGAAAAACCTTGTGACATGAAAGAAGAAAACAAATCTTCTTCTGGAAATCATGATCACAAACATAATCACGGACAACATTAAATTAAGTTATTCTAATTTATTTTATGGGGCTGTTTTCCTACTTTGGGGAACAGCCTTTTTTATCATTCCTTGACGTCAACAGGGATTTGTATGTTCCCTTTTTCGTATAGTGTTGCTAGATGCTATTCCTGACTTTGACACTGTAACACCCTGTTATTTTGATTTTGGCACGGCAAATGATACAGATTTATCTGCTTTGCCACAGTGCGTTATACGCTTCCCTTTTTTATCTTTGATTATGGTTTTTCATTTATGGGTTCGATTGGTTTTTTATCAAAATGTTTATTGCAAAAATACAAAGAAACAAAAAAAACAAAAAGGAGCGTAGAAAGTCCCTTTCTGATTTTTTATCAGACAACAGTGAAAAAAAATATACCTTTGCAATTGTATTGAATCAATAGTAATACACATGCAAAAACAAATAACACAAGACAAAATGTTTTATTCTATCGGCGAAGTTGCCAAGATGTTTAATGTAAACCCCTCGCTTATTCGTTTCTGGGAAGGGGAATTTGATTGTATCAAACCATTTAAGAATAAGAAAGGAACACGTTATTTTACACTTGAAGATATAGAAACCTTTCGTACTATTTTCTATTTGGTGAAACAATGCGGCTATACCTTACAGGGCGCAAAAGAAAAATTGACGCTGAATAAAACGCAAGTAGAAAAAAATACATATATATACAACTCCTTATCAAAAATAAAACAATTCTTGTTAGATATTAAATCAGACTTGTAAACGCCTATGTCTATTCATACAATTATTGAAAAACTAAACCATAAAAACATTCTCTTGCTTGGATTTGGTAAAGAAGGAATATCAAGTTATAAGTTTATTCGCACACATTTACCCCAAGTTTCCATTACGATAGCCAATCAAAGCGATATTGCTGACAAATCTGTCTTTTCCAATGACGCTTATACTCATTTATTAATCGGCGAACATTATTTGGAGACCATGAATGATTATGATATTGTGTTAAAATCTCCGGGCATCAGTTTGAAAAACATTATTTCTTTATTGGATAAATCAAAAATTTCATCACAGACGGATTTGTTTTTACAGGCATTTTCTTCGCAATGTATTGGCATTACAGGCACTAAAGGAAAAAGTACAACAGCAAGTCTTCTTTATCATATCCTTCACGATACAGGAAAAAGAGTGTTAATTGCTGGAAACATTGGCATTCCTTTTTTTGACATTATACAAAAGATTACGCCCGATACAACAATTGTAATGGAAGTATCATCTCATCAATTGGAATTTATTCGGAAATCCCCACATATAGGTATTCTGCTAAATCTGTTTGAAGAACATCTTGATCATTATCACAGTTTTTCCGATTACCAACAGGCAAAATACAATATAACCCGTTATCAATCTCCCGAAGATTATTTTATTTACAATACGGAAGATAAATTAATTGCCAATCTCTTACAAATAAACAAGACAGTATCTAAAACCATTGGTTTTTCTTTTTCTCCGTATCAAGGAAACTTGTCATACATCAGAGAGCAATATTTTTGTTCTTTCAAAAATGGGAAAGAGGAGATGATATGTAAAATCACGGATGATTTCCCTATAAAAGGGAATCACAACTTGTTAAATACTACAGCCGTTATTGCAGCATTAAACGCTATGGGGGATGTCAATCCATTTCAAATTGAACATGCTGTTTATTCGTTCAGGGGATTGCCTCACCGCTTGGAATTAATTGGGAAGGTGAAAGGAATTACCTTTTATAATGACAGTATTTCTACTATTCCACAGGCAAGCATTGCCGCAATACAATCCTTAAAGAAAGTCAATACGATTATTTTAGGCGGGTTTGACAGGGGAATAGATTATCAACCTTTGATTGATTTTCTTGCACTTTCTGAAGTAGAATATATTATTTTCACAGGCAATGCGGGAAAAAGGATGTTGGAATTATCAAGCAGCTTAAAAAACAAACAATTATTTTTTCGGAATACCTATCCCGAAATTGTTTTTCTTGCCAAAGAATGCACAAAAAAAGGGAGTATCTGTTTACTTTCTCCAGCAGCAGCAAGCTATGATGCCTTCCGCAATTTTGAACATCGCGGAGATACTTTTCGAGAATTGGTTCTCGCTGAATAAGGCAGGTTCACATCTGTTTGAAAACTATCATATCAGTTGAAAATAATGATAAGATGGGATGGAAATGGGGGATGATCCTTTTCCGCTCTACTACTATGGTCGTTTTGTTATTAAAATAAAGGAGAAAATCACTGTTGTCCAATAAAAAATTAGAAGAGAACTTTCTCCGCTCCCTCTTGTTTTTTGTATTCTTGCAATAAACATTTTCGATGAAAAACCAATCGAACCTATAAATGAATAACTGAAATAGATTCAAATTAATATCATCTTCTACTGGATAGCAAGCGCGAATCTAATTTCTTCTTTGCTACCCGGTAGCAAACGTGAGTCTAATTTCTTCCTTGCTACCCGGTAGCAAACATGAATCTGACCAATTTCTTATTTGCTACCCGGTAGCAAACGTGAATCTGATCAATTTCTTATTTGCTACCCGGTAGCAAACGTGAATCTGACCAATTTCTTATTTGCTACCCGGTAGCAAACATGAATCTGACCAATTTCTTATTTGCTACCCGGTAGCAAACGTGTACCTGACTAATTTCTTCCTTGCTATCCGATAGCAAACGTGTACCTGACTAATTTCTTCCTTGCTATCCGATAGTAAACAAAACTTTTATTGTCTTTTCCCTATAAATTTTATAAGAGAACATGATAAAATATTAGTTCAGTTCATTAAAAAAGGTGTACCTTTGCATCCTGAATATTTTTAAAGTTCTGAATAACTTTCAAATTAATTTTACCATGTACGAACAATTATTAAATTTAGATGATGTACGGATCAATTTTTCTGCAGCAGGCATGCATGTGGTAAATATTGTTTTGGCATTTGTAATGTTTGGTGTGGCATTGGGTATTCGACTTCAAACATTTAAAAGTATACTTCGTTATCCCAAATCAGCAATAGTAGGTCTTTTTTCTCAATTGGTAGCCTTGCCTGCGATGACATTTTTATTGGTAATGATCTTCAATAAATTCATTACGCCTATGATTGCCATGGGAATGATTTTAGTAGCTTCGTGTCCGGGTGGAAACATATCTAATTTTATGTCGCAACTGTCAAAGGCAAATACCGAACTCTCAATTAGTCTCACCGCTGTTACCACCGCTTTATCTACCATTATGACGCCATTTAATTTTTCATTTTGGGGTGGTCTTTACGTGAATTTTATTAATAAACAAGCTGGACATGCACTGCAGGAACTGCATATCGATAACTTCCAAATGTTTGAAACAGTATTTATTTTATTGGGCGTTCCGTTATTATTGGGCATATTAACCATGAAATTTTTACCGAAAGTAGCAGAGAAATTAAAAAAGCCCATGCAATATTTTTCCATTTTATTCTTTATTGCAATGGTCGTCATGGCATTCAGTAATAATTTTAATCTATTTTTAAAACACATTTTCTATATCTTTATTTTGGTATTTGTTCATAATCTGATGGCGTTAAGTACGGGTTACGGATTGGCTTCCCTGTTTAGACTTCCTCCTATCAACAGACGAACACTCACCATAGAGACAGGTATTCAAAATTCGGGTTTAGGATTGATATTGTTGTTTAACCCCAAAATTTTTCCGCCAGATATAGCCATAGGTGGAATGCTTTTTATTACGGCATGGTGGGGAATTTGGCATATTATTTCAGGCTTGACCATTTCGTTTTATTGGTCAAGACGTTCCCATAAATGATTTTATATTAACTCATGGCAAAAATTCAAGATAAAAACAGATATTATTTTCTTCTAAGACAATATGTAGACTTTATGTTCAAATCGGCATATCGTCGTGTAGAATATTATGGCAAAGAAAATATTCCCCAAGATGGGGCTATTATTTATGCTCCTAATCATAGCAATACATTGATGGATGCTTTGGCGGTATTGGTTATTGATAAAGAGGCAAAAGTGTTTGTTGCGAGGGCAGATGTATTTAAACATCCAATCATTTTAAAGATTTTGACGTTTCTAAAAATGTTGCCCATTAATCGGAAACGGGACGGTATAGCTAACTTGGCAAAAAATGAGGAAATTACAGACATTGTAGTAGACGTTCTGCATGATAAAATTCCATTTTGTATTCTTCCCGAAGGAACGCATCGCGCCAAACACAGTTTATTACCCTTGCAAAAAGGAATTTTTCGCATTGCTTTACAGGCTCATGATACATTTGGACATAAAATGCCTGTATATATTGTTCCTGTGGGGATAGAGTTTGGACATTATTTCAGGTATCGTTCTTCTTTACTTTTACAAATTGGCAATCCGATTAATGTTACACAATTTGTTCAGGAACATTCCAATATGACTGTCCCTGAACAGATAAATATTTTAAAAGACGATTTGACCAAACGACTCAAACAAATAATTTTATACATCCCCGACGACGAAAATTATGGAGCTACATTAGAACTTTCTCAACTCTACAGCAAGGAACAGCGGAAAATATTAAACCTGAAACCTAAAACAATACTTAATAATTATATCCTTGCTAAAAAAACCATAGAAGAAGTGGGTGTTTCCTTGAAATCCAATCCACAAGATATGCAAGAACTGTTGAATAAAGTTAATAATTTCTCTGGTGAAAGACATAGATTTCGGATTGGAATGAATTCTATTTTGAAGTCTCATATTAGATTATCTCTTATTTGGAAAACAGGGTTGTTATTGTTAGGATTTCCTTATTTTGTTTTTACATCCATTGCAACTGCACCTGTAACATTATTGTCGATTTGGCTGTGTTCAAAATTTAAGGATAAGGCTTTTCATAATACTTTACGGTATTTGATTTCTTTTTTGTTGCTTCCTGTGTTTCTATTGATAATCGGAATAGTATCCGGAATAATATGTTCATGGATATGGGGAATAATATTTGCAATATTATTCCTTCCTTCTTTTTTCTTTTTACATGAATATTTACGCTTGTTGCGCTTGCTTGTATCGGATATACAATGGCTGACACATAGAAATTTGCGAAGAAAATACAAAGAAATAATTATGTCTTGGGAGAAAATTATGTATATTTGCAAAAAATAAAATCAACGTGCATCATGTCTGTAAACAAATTAATATTAGGCGATAATCTTGAAATCCTCAGAACAATGGAGAGTGAAACAGTGGATTTAATTTATCTTGATCCACCCTTTTTCAGCAATCGGACTTATGAAGTGATCTGGGGCGACGAGGGTGAAAAACGTAGTTTTGAAGACCGTTTTGCGGGTGGAATAGACCACTATATTCATTGGCTGAAACTTCGCGTGCGGGAAATGCACCGTGTTTTGAAACCTACCGGCAGCATCTTCCTGCACTGCGACTGGCATGCCGACGCATATATCAGAGTGCATATTTTAGATACTGTTTTTGGAAAGAGTAATTTCAGAAATGAAATAGTGTGGTGTTATAAGTCTCGTCCGCAATCTAAAAAATATTTCGGCAGAAAACACGACTCAATATTCTTTTATTCAAAATCAGAGAACTATACTTTTAATTGGAAAAAAGTCGTTAGACCTTTATCTGAAACTACAATTTCAAAATATCGATTAAAAGACGAAAATGGCAGATTATACAGATTGCAGGGAAGAGGCATTAAAGACAGTCCGATTCGTTCAGCCAAAGATGTTGATATAAAATGGGAAATTTCTAATCCCGAATTGGTAGTCAGAGACTATTTAGATGAAAAAATTGGTGTTGCACAGGAAGA
>JAIROC010000032.1 GCA_031257735.1 Bacteroidales bacterium
GAAAATCCTTGCAGTGCCTTTCAAGAGAATCATACATTGCCAATCCTCGTGAAAGATATGCTGTATCAAATAGTGTACAGAAGTTATATTTCATAAGGTTATCATCTGTTTTCAAATTTAACCTGCACCCTTTCAAGTACAAATAATTTCGGAGGAATATATTTAAAAATAAGCCGTCTCAGAAGATTATTATTTGTTTAAATTTTTCTTTTATTTTTTTATATCTGTCACGCATGAAAAAATGCGCAAATGCTTTATATGCCTGTTCGTTTTCTTTCGTTTCTACTTTTTGTAATTCTACCTTTTTATTTGATAATGCAGCAACGGTAGAAAATTCATGTTTTTTCGGACAGTGAGTTCCTGTACCATCCAAACCGATATTTACAACTAATGACTGATAAGGGTATAACGTTAATTTATCTTGAATAAAAGCGGAAGCATACCATCTTATAGCCCAGGAATCTATTTTGCCTTCTATTTGCTGTCGTAACATTTTTACATAGGGGTATGTATTATTAAAATTAAACTTGCGCGACAGGCGGTGCTTTTTTATTTGCTCAAGTAATAACTCTGCATTTGGATTAAAAACATCCCAGCCGCGTTTCCACGTTGCCCACCCCCAACAGTCAGCACCACGCAAAAAGAAGGTGTCGGGCAATTTTTCTTTCACAGGGTAAATATATCCGTGAATGCAAACAACGTTTGCATCATTTTCATAAAGCGTTAATGCATCATTCATATATTGCAGAAAATAGGGCGAGGTTATTAGATCATCCTCTAAAACAATAACTTTGTCATATTTATTGACAATGCTTGTAACGCCATCTATAACACTGTTTGCTAATCCAAAGTTTTTATCTCTTTCAATGATTTTTATCGAACGGAAACCTGCAACGGTTTTCAAATATTTTCGCGTCTGTTCAACACCTTCTACATGCTTTTCAGTTTTTGGAAAGTCGGAAAATATAATAATATCACTTTCGGAGGCAAGCGTATTTTTCAATAATGCATCAATCGTTTGCCGTGTATGTACGGGGCGATTGTAAGTGAATAATATTATCGGTGCGTATGTCATTTCTTACTACACTCTTTTTCTTATAAATTCAAATATCTCTGTGGCAGTTGTTTTGAGATCGTACTTCCAATGATAATCAGGATAATGACTGCGGAATTTAGACAAGTCGGACACATACCAAATATGGTCGCCAATACGGTTTGTTTCCGTGTAAACGGTATTCATTTTTTTTTCTGTGATTTCCTCACAAAGTGCTATTGCCTCTTTCATTGAACAATTTGCAAAACGTCCGCCGCCGGCGTTGTAAACTTCACCTTGACGTGGATTTTGGTAAAAATTCCAAAACATATTTATAAGGTCTGCCGAATGAATATTATCTCTAACTTGCTTGCCTTTATAACCAAAGATTGTATATCGTTCACCTGTTATTGCACATTTCATAAGGTATGACAGGAAACCGTGCAACTGCGTTCCCGAATGCATAGGTCCAGTGAGGCAGCCACCGCGAAATATGCCGACATTCATTTCAAAATAACGACCATACTCCTGCGCGAGTACATCAGCCGCAACTTTTGACGCACCAAAGAGAGAATGTTTACTTTGGTCGATGCTCATTGTCTCGTCAATGCCATTTTTATAATATGGATGTTTTTCATCAATTTCATATCTGTCTTCATGTTCTACAAGTGGCAGCAAGTTTGGAGTATCGCCATAAACTTTATTTGTAGATGTAAAGATAAATACTGCGTGGGGCGCATGAAGGCGAGTATTTTCGAGCATATTTGAAGTACCGATCGCATTTACGGCAAAGTCGGTAAGTGGTTCTTTCGCCGCCCAATCGTGACTTGGCTGTGCCGCCGTATGAATGACAATTGCGATGTCTTTTTCATATTTCTTAAACACATTTTCAATCGCAGCAAAATCGCGAATGTCAGCTTTAACATGTTTGTAATTTTTAACTTGCTCTTCAAGTAATTTTTCATTCCAAGCGGTGGATGCGTTATCACCAAAAAAATAAGCACGCATATTGTTGTCTATACCAACAACCAAATCCATTTTTTGTGAGAAAAATTTCACCGCTTCGCTGCCAATAAGCCCCGCAGCCCCTGTAATAATTGCTATTCTCATAATATTGTTAACTAACTGTATAAATTACCTTTTGCCAAATAATTCTTAATTTTCATTATTTTTCTTATCCAGTGCCAATTTTGCTGTACTGCTTGCATTCTTGTGTTTAAAACGCGTATATAGCCATATTTTGTCATTCTTTTAGATTGTTCTATCGGTTTTTCAAATATGTTTTTGAAAAATAATCTTAATTTATACTCATGCTTATCATAATCATCTCCGTAATACCATGGTTCCTGAAGTTTTTCCATATAAGCGTTGTCGTCTTTATCCAATCTGATTATCTCCTCCACAGCGGCTTCCATTGTATCAAAATCATTTATAAATACCATTGATTTTGTATTAAAATCTTTTTCTATGTCAGGGTTTCCGTAGTAAAGCGGAATAGAATTAGCAAGCATAGCATGAACAATTTTTTCCGTAGTGTAACCAGATAAAGAACTGTTTTCTAATGCAAAAGAAAATTTATATTCTTGCATAAATTGAATTTTGCTATTCCATTCGGTTGGAGAACCTATTTGCCGTCCAATGTTATTATTCCAAGTTCCACCGCAATCAATAGTCTTGTATTTGTTTAACAAGTCAAAAAATTTTATTCTAAAAGGATCAATTTTTGAATTATGCTTGGACCAAATAACATTACAGAACTTTCTGTTTGTGAGGAACTTACCCCCCCCCCCCCTAACTTTCTCATAATCAATTTTATCTGCAAAGGATTTATCAATTGACTTTTTTTCTTTATTTAATTTGCTAAATCCATTCACTAAATAAGACGGAAATCTCAAATATCTATCTCCCGCATCTAAATGTTGAAAACCTATGCCATAATCAAAACTGCTAAAGTCCGGCTCTGTATTTTCATAAGTATAAAATATTTTCACGCAATCATCATATTTACGTTTATAATGATTGAAACCATAAGAAGAAAAAAACAAATAATCGGGATTTTTCTCTACAACAACATTACAATCTTTTTTGATAATATTTATTATTGGATCTATGCAAAAAGTCGTGGGCCCGCAATCCTCAAAAAATATTTTTATTGTTTTCATTTTTTCTGTTACTTACGTATGAATAGCACATTTCCATATCCAAATTCTTTATGAATTTCCTCTTTCACAACCCGAAATCCAAGTGATACTAATAGACTTTTATACTCCGTATATAGTACGCTATCTTTAAACAGTTCAATTAAACTAATTTCTGTATAAATAACCTTTACCGTATTGATTATTTTTGATGCTTTAAGCACATTATATTCCATCCCTTGCATATCTAACCACATCGCATCAATATGGTCAATATTATTTTGTTCCGCCCAATCATCAAGCGTTATCGTTTTAACTGTTTCTTTTTCATGAAAAGCGATATTAGTAAATTTAGATATATGCAATTCCGGATATAAAAGAGAACTTGAAGTTGCTGCTTCATCCGGTTGTCCAACTATCTGACTTACATTCATTTCTGCTGTTCCCGTGGAATCTGATAATGCTAATTTGAAGATCTTCACATTTGTCAGTCCGTTAACTCTGTTTTGTAATATTTTATAGTTCTTATCTATCGGTTCAAAAGCATAAATTGTTACTCTTGGATACAATCTTGCAAATCTTTCCGTATCACGTCCATCAGCAGCACCTGCTTCTAAAAGAATTGGTTTCTTAATATCCTTTAAACGCTTTATTACATCTTGATGGTAAATTTGCTTTGAACCTGTTATTCTTTGCAAATAATAATAAGAGTTCTTTCGCAGCTTATAAATCATTTCTTTCATACGTTTATAATTTGTTTTAACATGTCGTATGAAATTCACATCTAAAAGCCCGTGCCCACCCCAAGTTCACACCTGCCGAATAGCCATTATCCCGAATGTCAGACTTTTCACATATCCGTTTCATAATTTGTTTAAATGGTCAATATTTATTATATTATTATATTAAGATATGTTGTCTATTTATACCACCGTTTAATTTGCACGGATAATTAATATTTTAATGAAAAAATGTATGATTTATGGCTATATCAGAGTGAGTACAGATAAGCAAACTGTAGAAAACCAGCGATATGAAATCTATCGCTTTTGTAAAGAAAAAACAATAGGTGTCGATTGCTGGATTGAGGAAACAGTTTCAGGTACCAAAGACATTAACAAGCGAAAACTTGGCAAAGCAATAAGAAAAATGAAACAGGATGATATTGTCATTTGTTCGGAAATATCTCGTTTGGGGAGAAATCTCTTAATGATTATGGCTGTTTTGAATGAATGTATAAATAATGGTATTCAAGTTTGGACAATCAAAGATAACTATCGATTGGGAAATGATATAAACAGTAAAGTGCTTGCTTTTGCATTTGGGCTTTCTGCCGAGATAGAACGCAACCTGATTTCGCAGCGTACCAAAGAAGCATTAGCAAGAAAGCGAGCCGAAGGTGTAATACTTGGAAGACCCAAAAACAGCAAATCAAAGCAAAAGAAATTGTCAAAAAAAGAAAATACGATTAGAAAAATGTTGCAAAATAACTATTCGTATAGTGCTATAGCACGAAAATTTAAAGTAAGCCGGCATACGGTAACTTCTTTTGCAAAGGAACTGTCAGTAATTTAGAGTTTTTGAGTATCTTTGCAATGATATTGTTGATGTTTTGATAACTATTTTATAAATACTAATTTCCGTGCAAATTAAACGGTGGTATAAGTTATGCAAAAAAATGTAAATACACCAAAACAAAAATTATTATGAATAGAGATAAAAATTATTGGGAAGAGTATTATAAAAAACAAAATGAAAATTTGCTGCCATCACTATTTGCAAAATATGTAATGAATAATCTTGCGAAACCGGAATATACGTTAATAGAGCTTGGTTGCGGCAATGGTCGAGATGCTCTATTTTTTGCAAATGAAAAATTAAATGTAATTGCTTATGATCAGTGCGAAGATGAAATCTGCTTTTTGCAGGTCAAATATGCACAGTTAAAGAATATTCAGTTCAAGGTAGGCGATTTTTCTGAATTACCCGATATAACAAGAGCAAATCTTATTTACTCACGCTTTACGCTACATTCAATTTCAAAAGAACAAGAACAAAAAACTTTAATATGGGTATATCGAAATTTAACAGAAGGAGGATATTTTTGTATTGAGGTAAGAGGGAAAAAAAATGAAATCTATAAACTCGGTAAAAAAGTAGAAAATGAAGAAGATTCATATATCTACAACAATCATTACCGCCGTTTCTTGAATTTAGACACGATTTGTACTGATTTAAAAAATACAGGATTTGTGATAGAATTTGCTGCCGAAAAAAAAGGATTTGCACCTTTTGCAGGAAAAGATGAAACTTATATTAGAATTATTGCTAAAAAATAAGTTTATGATAGAGGATTTTTCAAAATATAATGGCGAAGGCACCATACTCCGCAAAGCGCAAATACGAATGTTAGATATTCTAACCGAAATTGATAAAATTTGTCAAAAACACAACATACGATACTGGCTTATTTATGGAACAGTGCTTGGTGCAGTACGACACGGCGGTTTTATCCCCTGGGATGATGATTTAGACATAGGTGTAATGCGCAAAGATTATAGAAAGTTATGTAAAATTTTAAAAAAGGAATTACCTGAAAATTTGGTTTTTCAAGATGCTTCCACTGAAAAATACTACCCTTGTTCATTTGCAAAAGTAAGAGATAAGCAATCAATTATAGTAGATCCTTTATGGAACTCAAAGATAAAAGAAAAGGGACTATACATTGATATTTTTCAGTTTGAAAAAGGATTTGGATGGCTAAAAAAAATACTTGATTTTTTTTACATCAATATTTTTATGCGCAAACAACATCACATAAAATCTGGGAACTTTATCAGAATTATTGCTAATTTTTGTTGGTATCCGTTTCTTGCTGTTTTAGGATTTGCAAGATTCTTTTTGCAAATTATTCCTTCAAAATATATTATTTTATCTTATGGCGCAAGTTACTATAAACCAATAAAAAGACAAGATCTATTTCCACTAAAATCAATACTTTTTGAAGGAAAAACATTTTTTGCACCAGGAAACATAGATAGTTATCTTAAAACGATTTATGGCGATTATATGCAAATTCCACCCGAAAGCAAAAGAGAGATACATTCAACAAGTATAGAATTTTTATGAACAATTTAGCACCTATTGTATTAATAGTTTACAATCGTCCGGAACATACACGAAAAACGGTTGAGGCATTGCAAAAAAATGCACTTGCAAAAGACAGTGAATTGTTCGTTTTTTCCGATGCTCCCAAAAACGAAATGACGGCAGAAAGTGTAAGGCAAGTGCGGGAGTATATTCATAAAATTTCAGGATTTAAAAACGTGCATATTGTTGAGCGAGAAAAAAACCTGGGTGTCGATCCTTCAATTCTTGATGCAGTTAATACTATGTTTGAAAAATACGATAAAATTATCAGAGTTGAAGATGACATCGTAACTGTTCCCAATTTTTTGCAATTTATGAATAAGGCACTTGACGTTTTTGAAAATGACGATAGAATTTGGGGAATATCCGGTTTTACTCCGCTAATCAAAATACCTCAAAATTATGATAAAGAAATATTGCTTATGCCTCGCGATTCTTCGTGGGGAGACGGTACTTGGAAAAACCGATGGAATGCTGTTGATTTTAATATAAAAATAGATTATGAAACGGTTGTTGGAAATCCTCAAATAAAAAAAATAATAGGTGGAGCAGGCGAAGATATTCTTGGTACGATACACAAGTACCCAAATACTTATGATATTCCAATTCACTATTATATGCGGATGAACAACAAATATACCGTCTGCCCAACATATTCGTTAGTAAAAAACATCGGCACTGACGGCACAGGTGAACATTTTACCATTAAGCAAAAACGGTATGATATTATACTTCAAAACAACATAACGCCCATAAAAATAAACGCTGATATCGAACCTGATGAATATATATTGAAACAGTTAAGAAAATACTTTACTAAACCGTTGTGGAGAAAAATATTGATATTCCTTGCTCAAAAAACAGGAGTGTATAATTTTTTGTTGAAAAAATTGGGATAAAAAATTTGAAAACAGATGATAACCTTATGAAATATAACTTCTGTACACTATTTGATACAGCATATCTTTCACGAGGATTGGCAATGTATGATTCTCTTGAAAGGCACTGCAAGGATTTTC
>JAIROC010000053.1 GCA_031257735.1 Bacteroidales bacterium
CTAACAACAGGTCATTCGTATGATCTTCCAAATTTGAAAAATACCGTATATATAAAACTTACAGCTACGATAATAGATCCTGTAACGTATCTTCCAACAGGATGTAAAGAAGAATATATAGACAGTATTGTTGTTAACAGACCTATAGCTGCATTTACTGATGATGGTCATGAATTTCCTTGTCCTGATAATACAGCTGGAGCAAAAGGAAGAACAATTCAATTTACAAGTCAGGCACAAGGAGAATTAGGAAATAACGCTATATTAAGATGGAATTTTGGAGATACTGCCAGTGGCGATAATATTGAGATAATTGGTAGAGCTACTGATCCAACCCTAATAACTCCGATACATAAATATAATAATGCAGGAGTGTATGATGTTTTGTTTATTGTTCAGGACGATAATACATGCACGGATTCTATCTGGAAAAAAGACCATGTGGTTATTTTAGGACCAAGAGGGGATGTTTCTAATACAGAAGATTCATCCAATTGTAAACCATTACAAGTTACTTTTGTTCCATTAGTGGAACAAGATCAAGAATTTCGACCTGATTCAATAGCTATTCATGTAGGAACTGGAGACGTTTTAGTGAATAGCGGTGATTATTTTGGATTGATAAGACCAAGACGACATGTATATCAAAATGCAGGAGTATATTTACCTGTTTATTTCTTCTATAAAACAGTGCAATTTTCAGGAAGAGATGAAACATGTATTGTCCAAGTCGTAGCAGAAGATAGCATTTATGTAATTGACTTGGAACCTAATTTTCAAACAGAACCTCTGTATTGTCCTGAAATACCCATAACCTTTAATAATACTTCCACGTGGAAACCGAGTTATTTGGGAGATACATCTGTTACAATGTCATGGAATATGGGAAATGGAGACACTTCTCAAAATTATCATGGAGAAACACAATACGATACGGGAGGAATATATCCTGTTACACTGACAGCACAGGTTTTAAGATGTATAAGACCCAAAGTGATAGACATAGAAGTAATGGACATTCCTCAAGTATCTCTTATCCCGGATACAGCTGCGGCATGTGATGGATTGGAAGTTATATTTACGGCTGATTCTTTATCCGATATAGATAAAGGAAGGATACTCCATTACGAATGGGTATTTGAAGACGGAACAACCATGGAGGGAAATCCAGCTTCACGAGAATTTATTGAATCTGGAGAATATCCCTATACATTGACATTAACATTTACTCCAACGGGGTGTTCGGAGTCCTATTATGATACGGTTACTATTTTTGCACACAAATCTCCTACAGCCGCTTTTGAAGCAAATCCGAAGGTTGGAGAAGTAGACCAAGAGTTTACCTTTACAGATAAATCTTCGCCAGGCGATGGAGATATTGTTAGATGGTTTTGGGATTTTAAAGATGGTAATTATAGTGCGGATAGTTTAACTCCAATACAAACACATGCTTATTCATCAACATCCGGAGCAATTCTGGTAACCTTGTTCATAAAAGATGAATTTGGATGTCAGGCTACAACAGATGTTCAAATTACTATTACTGAAAAGTTGAACCTTCCCAATCTTTTCACTCCGGGTGGTAATTGTCCTAATGGTAAATGTGGATTTAGACCCATAGAAAATAAAGGCTATTTCAAAGAATTTACAATGGAAATTTATGACAAATGGGGCGTATTGGTTTGGAGAAAAAAATGTACAGACCCCAATTGTCCAGATTATGAGGGAGATGGTTTTTGGTGGGATGGAACAAACAAGCAAGGAAAACAAGTCGCAGATGGCGTGTATTATTGGGTTATTTACGCCCTCCCACTTTCAGAAACAGATCCTTTCATTAAGAATGGTTCTATAACAGTAGTCAATGGGCAAAAGTAATAAAAGAAACTTCAATAAAAAAAAGAGCTATGACCATAGCTCTTTTTTTTATTTAGTGTCTGTCTATAAAGTATAAAAAAGTAATCATCAACGCTGTCCAAACAACGCTGTCATTGCGGGCTTGACCCGCAACCCCCTGCCCTAAAACGCGTTGTCGGACGGGGATTAGCTACGCTGCTCTCCGCTTCGCTTCGGGGCATAACTCATAAATTAGCTACGCTAATCTTAGGAGTCATAATTAAAAAAGTTGTATCTTTGCAGCGTCTTTTTAATACTCAATACACATGAATACAAAAATACCCAAACGCATACCTTACGCTAATACAAACTTTGAAAAAATAAGAACAGGAAATTATGTTTATATAGACAAAACACGATATATCGAATTATTGGAGAAAGAAGATAATGATAACCTGTTTTTGACCCGTCCACGTAAATTTGGAAAGAGTTTGTTTTTTTCGATGCTGTCTAATTATTATGATATTAATCAGGCAGACAAATTCGATCAACTCTTCGGAGACTTATATATAGGTAAACACCCAACCCCGAAACATAATACTTATCTGGTTTTGAAAGTTAATTTTTCGGGTTTGGATACAACAAGTGAAGAGGCTTTTACAGCTTCTCTTTCAGGCGAGATACAAGATAATGTTCGTGGTTTTTTAGCTAAATATAAACATCTTTTTCCCGAAGGAGATATTTACAATAAACAAATAGATATTGAACAACCGGGCGTTGCTTCATTACGAAAAGCCATTAATGCAGCAGAAGCCGCCGGCAAAAAAATG
>JAIROC010000011.1 GCA_031257735.1 Bacteroidales bacterium
AATGTGCTTTCACTCGACTATCGCTTGACGTCAGAAGATTTTGCTTATTATTCTCGTTTTGTTCCGTCCGTTTTTTATCGCTTGGGAACACAAATAAAAGGGTATGATACAGGTTTACACACCTCTTCCTTTCGCGTAAACGAGGAAGCCTTACACAAGTCCCCTGCTCTTATGGCTTATTTGGCAATAAAATTATTGGAAGTTTTATAGTTTAATCACAGAGGACATAGAGAACGCGGAGAGCGTTATGAGTTATGGGTTATGAGTTTAATTAGTGTCTGTCTATAAAGTATAAAAAAGTAATCATCAATGCCGTCCAAACAACGCCGTCATTGCGGGCTTGACCCGCACCCGTAAGAGCAGCGGAGCTAATCCCCATCCGACAACGCGTTTTAAGGCAGGAGATTAGCTCCGCTGCTCTTACGGGAATATCTGCAAATTTTTTATCTAATGTTTTTTATTAAGTGTACTATCTTTTTCTATAATGACACCTTATTCCACACAAATTCCCGCAGAACCTTAAAAATAAATGTAGGCATAGCCTGCTCGGATAGAGCGAACGAGGTAGAACCTCGTCCGAACGAGGACGGCGTTGATGATTACTCTGTTCATCTTTGCAATGACGGCATTGGTTTAGTCTCCCTTTAAAACTGAAAATAAATAAACGGTTGTAATTCGGAGGTAACGAATTGATAGATGATAAATACTGCCACTACAACAATAATTAATTGTACTGCCAGCGGCAAAGAAGCAAAATTATACCGATAGCGTCGTTTAAATTTGTCAGGCAACCAATGAATAATCATTCCCAAGACAAATAAAATAAAAACATTTCGATGTTGCATAATTATATTTCCTATTAATGCCCACTCCCATTTTCCACCTATTTTGGCGACCATATTTTGAGCTGTTTCCCATGCCTCGCTGTTTGCCTGGACAGGGTCTAAATTGGAACCTGAACGAAAAAATAATCGTGTGAACGTTATAAATACAAAAGTCAAAAATATAGACCACGAATTTTTTATCCACTTGACAGGTTTCCCGTTACTGATAAGTACATAGAGCATTTCGATAAAAGTCCCAAAGAAAATAACGGCAGTCCATACCTCGCCTATCACAAAAACAGGTCGCGGAAGAGCAATCTGTAAGCCGACGAATACAATGAATAAAAAAGCTGTCAGTAATGTTTTTTTGTAGATATTTAATTTTCTCCACAACTTGAACGACAAAATACCTATCCCATTTAATCCTCCCCATATCATAAAATTCCAACTTGCCCCGTGCCAAAGCCCTCCCAATAACATGGTGTTCATGACATTTATATTTGTATTGATTGGCTTTCTCGTTGAAGGAAATAATGTGGCAACAATGCCAAGCACAAGTACAAGCACAAGAACCCCTAAAGTTATCCAAATGTTCTCCGCCAAAAAGATAACAATGATTGCAATCAGTCCTATCACAAAATAAGTGGCAAATGTAGCCTTCCTGTTTCCCCCTAAAGGAATATATAAGTAATCAGTCAGCCATCGCGATAAGGAAATATGCCAACGCTTCCAAAAATTACCGGGATTGGTTGCCTTATACGGAGAATTAAAGTTTTTGGGTAAATAAAATCCCATCAACATCGCAATCCCAATTGCAATATCTGTATATCCCGAAAAATCAGCGTAAACCTGTAAAGAATACGCAAACAAACTCATCAGATTTTCAAATCCCGTATACATTAAAGGATTGGTAAATACTCTGTCAATAAAATTAACCGCTAAATAATCGCTCAATATCATTTTCTTGGCTAAGCCGTTCAATATCCAGAAAAGAGCAATTCCAAACTGTCTTTTGGAAAGAAAGAATTTTTCGTACAGTTGAGGGATAAATTCATTGGCACGTACAATGGGTCCTGCTACCAACCCCGGAAAAAAACTTACATAAAATCCAAAATCCAAAATGTTCTTTACAGGCTTCAGTTTTTCCCTGTATACATCTACCGAATAACTGATGGTCTGAAAAGTATAAAAAGATATCCCTACAGGTAATAAAATCTTATCCACCGTAAAACCGCTTCCTGTGAGATTGTTTGTCCATAATGCCAAATAATTTATCACTTCCCACTCGGACGCAAATAAACTGTTATAAACATCTGTGAAAAAATAAGCATACTTGAAATAGGACAAAACAAACAAATTGATAATTATACTCGTTACCAAAAACATCTTTTTCCTTAATGTCGATTTTGCATTGTAAATACATTGTCCAAGAATAAAATCAGATAAAGTCGAAAAGATTAAAATGAAAACAAATAATCCACTCGTCTTAAAATAAAAAAACAAACTTACCGCAAACAAGAAGGTGTTCCTTAGTAAGCGACGGTTATAAACCAAACTGAACCCCGCTATGACAAACGCAAAAAATACCCAAAAGTAAAATTGCGTAAACAGCAAAGGTCGTTGAGCGTTGAATGAAAATATTTCTTCCAGATAGGCAACTATATTATTCCAATCCATGTATGATAGAAGTATTTTTTAAGTGATTAATGTATTCAAAGATAAAAGCATTGTAGACAAAATTGCCTATGACAGTGTATCCTTGCGGAGTGAAATGGATTTTATCTCTTTGGGCAAGCCCTTTTGTTTCCCACTTTTTCATGGAATTTAATCCCCCCATGAAAGAAAACAAGTCCCACACCCCCGCATTATAATATTTTGCTAAAGAATAAAAAGACTGTTGTGCCAATCGTCCATTCGAATTATTATAATAGCGTTTACCTGTTCTGTGAAAACTGTCATTGTTGGTCGTAAACAAAATAGCGCAATGGGGAGAAACAGTCCGTATGCGACGGATTAATTCCTTATAATTATTTTGAAAATGCGTAGTGTCAAAATCTGATCCACTCGCGTCGTTTATCCCAATGGAAAAGATACACATATCAGGATTGACAAACGCCAAATCATTTTCGAGATAGTCGCACTTTAAATAGGATGAAACTCTTGCCCCATTGACCCCAACATCTACATAACTTATACCGGGAAGATTGTTTTCCAACCAAAACCCCCGCAAATAAAAAGTATCCCATAAAGTATCTTCTTTCTCAAAGAACAGAGTGAAAGCATCTGTATATGTTCCCAATTCAAAACAATATGCCGACTTGACAGTATCATAAACTCCTTCAACAATTATACTGTCCCTTATCTGTAACATAACTCGAACATGCCCCGAATCGCAGGTTCCCAACACATATACCCTGTTAAAATCAAAAGTAACATCATCTGTATTCCGTAACTTAATACCAATACTTGCTTGAATGTCCGATGTAGCAATACATATACCCATCAATCCCAAAGGAAACTTTAACAGCCTGTGTGTATTTGTACATATCTCCCAATCACCTGTATAAGTGGTTTTATAATTTTGTGGATTGTTGGTTTTTGCTGCTGAAAAGGGGAAAATAAGCCCACGATTACCAACAAGTCCGGGAAAAGTAGACAGTAAATTAATTCGTATTTGATGAGACAGTGTTCCCGCCTGAATGTGAGACCCCCCTATGTGAAGAATGGTAAGATTACCCTCGCCTTCAAAAATGAGTTGATCTAACTTTTTGAAAAAATCATCATAAATGGTATTGTCTCCCGCAGGGAAATCAATATATGTCTCTGTCATATAATCGGAAGAAAATAAGGATGTCCCCTGAAAAACAGATTGTGCATGCAAATTGATCTTGCATAAAAGTAAAACCCCAACAAAAAAATAATATCTTTTATAACTCATTTATTTTTTACCCATGAACTGTTCAATTAACGCAGGATCACACTTTTTCCGCGTAACGTAAAATTTGTAATGCAACATAAACGCATCCGATAACAAGGTTGCAATTTGATTGGCGCCATCTTCCGTAAAATGAATGTAATCGCTTCCTGCCCATTTAGGAGAATGTTTAACCCATGACAACATGGAATTTTCTCCACCCATAACATTGAACATGTCCCAATATACAGCATTATTTTGGTTTACGGTCTCTTTAAGTGCATTATTTAAGGCAGGTAGCCAGGGATATGTTTGCAATTTGCCGTTTATACGTTTGGACATATCGGAAGGACCAATAAATAAAATTATTGCATTGGGATTTAATCGTTGTAGATATTGAATTTGTTTGGCGATTAGACCTGTATAACGATTAACTGATTTTTGGCTATTAATTTGCGGCATCATATTTCCTCCGAATTGCAGGATAATCATACCGATATTCATTTGTTGATAACATTGGGACAAGGTCATTGAATCAATTCGCGTAAAAATTGTTCCCGAACAACCTCTTAAAGGGACATTATCTACAGTAACGCCTGATTTTCCTTCCATGGAAACGCCATATATTTCGGCTTTTCCTTTCAATTCGATTGTAACTCGAGAAACAGGAACATCAAAGTCCCATGTTATTGTGCTGACTGTTTTTTTCTTTTCCTTAATAGAGTAAGGGCGAGATTGACATGTAGCGCTAAAGTTTTCAGCATTATTTCCAACAATCAAAACTAATCGGCTAAATTGTTTAGTTCCTTCTTGTGCTTTTTTAGAATTTCTGGCGCTTAGAGTAATGCTTGCACCTCCATTAAGTTGAGCTACATTTGCCAACAAACCGTATCGTCTGTGGGAGGCACGTGGTTGAGAGGTGTCGCCGTATACAACGTAGCGCGACAAAATTCCTGAGTATAACTGTCCCACAGGAATAGAAGGAATGGTTTGTATCGCAGGAACAATTCCAGCGCCTTCTCCCCCAAATTCACTTTGAAGCCGCTGACGAACAACTCCAGATATTCTGTCCATCTCGATTTGTGAATCTCCATAATGCAGGATATGGAGCGCTTTGGAAGATGATTTAGCTCTTTCTAATCGGGCAAAAAATCTGTCTAAATACGTATAATCATTGTCCGGAAAATGAAAACGCGCAATATTCTTATTGACAAACTCCCGAAAAAAGGACAAACTGTCCTTCATCGTCTCTATTTCTGAGATGGCGATTTGTCTCTTTAATTCCTCCAGATTTTTTTCTATATCAATTTGATTGTTTTCTGACAGGGCAAAAATATCCTTGGGAGGCGGAAAGGTTAAGGTTGTTGAACCTGTAGTGATGCCATTTTCTGGGAAAACAAATCCCAGCAATCCCAACGCAAAAAAGGTTAGTAAGATGAAGATAAATATTTTATACGGTTTCATTATAACTCAAGGAACATTACTTTTTGAAGTCAGCAAAGATAGTCTTTTTTCTTGGAATATAAGTGATGAATTGTTTTTTTTTATGGACGAAAGCAGGAAAAGACGAAAAAGCGCGAAAGGGACGGAAAGGAGGGAAAGGGGTAGCCAACAACGCCATCATTGCGAGACTCTACCCTCCACCAAGGTGTCGGGAAAAAAGAGCAATGACGTTACTGTAAGTTGAAATCGTATTTAATGTTTTTCACCACAAAGTCGCACAAAGGGGAACACCAAGGAATCCTTTGTGCGACTTCTTCGCCTTTGTGGTAATTTGATTTTACATTTTCTTCGTGACGAAAAACGTCTTCATATTGAAAAAAAAAGTATACCTTTGCAGCCAAAAATAATTTAAAATGAGAAAGTAATGAGTGTGAAAAATGATGAATATAAATCCTTATTAACGCACATCATAACAACATAAACGAAATTTGACAGGAAAATTATTTTCAACTGATTATGGAGAAGAAACAACTGATAAATAGCATGAACTATATCTTATAATAATGAAAAAATTAGTAATACTTACAGGAGCAGGTATCAGTGCGGAAAGCGGAATTAGTACGTTTAGGGATACAGGTGGATTATGGGAACAATATGCCATTGAAGATGTTGCAACGCTGAATGCTTGGATCAAAGATAAGGCTTTGGTTACTGACTTCTACAATCAACGTAGAAAACAACTTTTGCAGGTCGAACCAAATTACGGACATCGCGGATTGGTTGAACTGGAAAAACAGTTTCAGGTTTCTATTATAACGCAGAATGTTGATAACTTGCACGAACGAGCAGGAAGTTCTTCTATTCTGCATCTTCACGGAGAATTGACCAAAGTACGTTCGGAAAAATATGAAAATCTTGTTTACGAACTTACTCCCGATAAATATGAGGTCAAAATTGGCGATTTATGTGAAAAAGGATATCAATTGCGTCCGCATATCGTCTGGTTTGGTGAAGCGGTGCCAATGATGGAACAAGCTATTCAAATAACAGAACAGGCTGATATTTTAGTCATAATAGGTACCTCTCTCAATGTATATCCTGCCGCAGGATTGCTTTATTATATTCGGACAGAGGCGCCTGTTTACCTGATTGATCCTAATGATGTCTCTGTAAGTCGGGGAAATGTTCATCTTATCAAAAAGGGAGCTTCGGAAGGTGTAAAAGAATTGATTAAACTGCTGCAAATACAATCATAATCAAGATTATTAATCATCAAAATCAATATATGGCATTAGTCATTAAAAATATAAAAGAATTAATTCAAGTAGAGGAACAACCCGTTTTATATCGTGCGGGAAAAGACATGAAAACCATGCATACTATCAAAGATGCATGGCTGAAAATAGAAGACGACTTGATTGTGGATTTTGGAGAGATGCACACATTTTCTCCTCAAATAACAGATACAGTCATTGATGCGGAAGGCGGAATGGTTTTTCCTTCATTTTGTGATTCACATACACATTTGGTCTATAAAGGAAGTCGGGAAATTGAATATATCGACAAAATAAAAGGACTTTCATACGAGGAAATCGCCAAGCGTGGTGGCGGTATCCTCAATACGGCAAAACGAATACATGAGGCGTCGGAAGATGATTTATTTGGCGAAGCATGGTTGCGTATGGAAGAAATAAAACGATACGGTACAGGCGCTGTAGAGATAAAAAGCGGTTACGGACTTACGGTTGAAGATGAATTGAAAATGCTTCGCGTAATCAAATTACTCAAAGAAGAAGCCGAACTTACTGTCAAGGCTACATTTCTTGGCGCACATGCCGTTCCAATAACATACAAAGGTCGGCAAAGTGAATATGTCGATTTAATTATCAATGAAATGATCCCCCGAATAGGAGAGGAGAAATTAGCCGATTTTATTGACGTATTTTGCGATAAAGGATTTTTTACGGTAGAAGAAACCGACCGAATACTGACAGCTGGCGCAAAATATGGACTTGTTCCGAAAATTCACGCCAATGAATTAGCGTATTCAGGAGGTATTCAAGTAGGGGTTAAACATATGGCTCTTTCCGTAGACCATTTGGAATATACGGAAGAGGATGAGATTAATACATTATTAGCGTCAGAGACAATGCCGACACTATTACCGGGGGCAGCTTTCTTTTTGGGCATGGTGTACGCTCCCGCCCGTAAAATGATAGATGCAGGATTACCCTTAGCCATGGCAAGTGATTTTAATCCGGGATCAAGTCCTTCCGGTAATATGCAATTTATTCTTTCAATGGGATGTATCAAATATAAAATGCTTCCCGAAGAGGCTATCAATGCCGTTACAATCAACAGCGCTTACGCAATGGGATGCAGCAAAACACATGGCAGTATTGCACGAAATAAAAAGGCAAATTTATTCATAACCATACCAATCCCTACATACGAATTTATGCCATATACTTATGGAAGCAACAAGGTGAAAACCGTTATTCTGAATGGAAAGATACAGTCGTAATGCATAAGGTATATTTTTTGGTTGGTGGAAATGTAAATAATACCCGTCTCAAATATGAACAGTTATCCATACTGTTCCAAAAGAAAATAGGAAAAATAACCGCTTCGTCTCAATTTTACAAATCTCCTCCGTGGGGATTTAATTCTCCAAATCCTTTTATTAATTGGGCTGTTTGTGTGGAGACCCATTTGACGCCTCCCCGTTTAATGAAAGAAACGCAACATATCGAACGCCTTTTGGGTAGAAAGAAAAATAAAACTGTTCAATATGAAGATAGAAGTATGGATATTGATATTATCTTTTACGATAATATTTCATGGAATACAGAAGATTTACACATACCGCATCCCAAAATGCACCTGCGAAATTTTGTTCTAACTCCGTTATTTGAGATATGTCCGTTTTTTGTACATCCCGTAATGAAAAAAGATATAACAGTCCTGAAAAAAGAATGTCAAGATAATAGTGTTGTTACCGCTGTTGCTTTACTCGAATAATACTCTCTCCCAAAAACAACGCTACGCCAAATAAAGCGACCCAATAACGCCGTCATTGGTAGACATTTCAACATTATCTTCAAAGTGATGCAGGGCTACATCCAATCAATGTTTTGCAATACGGCGGGATTGGTTTCGCAATCTCACCGTACTGTGAAAATAGTCTCGCCATATTGCCAGAGATGAAATAAGGAATTAAGAATTAAAAATGAGTAGACAAGTAAACAAGGGGACACCAGCAAGACCCTGTGTTTTCTGACTTCGATACTTTTTCATTCCTGATTTTGTGATCGTCAATAAATAAAATGCCTGTATATTATGCATTATCCGAATGGATGTTGCATTGTCCGAATGGATGCTGCATTGTCGAAATCAGGAGAAAACAAGAATTAATGCTGTCTCTTTTTTTTGTGTGTAAATTTCCACATGTACTCAGCTAAATTTCCATGTGTGAGAAAATTTATTTTCGTGCATGAGAAAATGTACCTTCTCTAATTGTCTATTATCAATTAAAGAAAGATTTCCCATTTTACAGAGCAGTTCAAGTTGAAAAATAGCAGTAAGTCAAATCTGTCCCTTAACGTTTATGATTTCAACGAAAGGGGTTATACATAGCCAATCCAAGCATTGCACCACTAACTTTTCTCAATGAACTACATTTTGCCAACACAAAAACGACATGATAACAAGATGATCGGATATTGTAAATCGCTTGATTGAGTTATTTGAATTGTGTGTGTTTTTTTTGCCTGCTTTTCTAATAATATTATCCGTCAATAAAAAATCAGTTGTCCGAAAACGAATATACTAAAAAAACAGTACCTTTGTACATCGTATTTTATTTAAAAGGATTATAATAAAAACACACAAAGTCAGGAGGGTGTAAAAAAATCTTTTGATTTTGTATCGGACAACAGTGATAAAATAAAAGTAAAGTAATATGAAGAGAATAATTATCAATTTGATTATCTACACTTTATTCAGTGCAGGTATTTATGGACAACATCAAATCATACCGAATAAAACAAAGGCAACAATATGGTATGACGTTGAACAGCA
>JAIROC010000080.1 GCA_031257735.1 Bacteroidales bacterium
ATACGTTTATTATACTATACGTCATTGTAAGGACTGAAAGCCTGTAATGACACCATTATTTAGACGTCTTTGTTTGTTTTCACACTGCCTCTTTCGCCCTTTCTCCTCTTTCATCCGTAAGAGCGGCAGAACTAATTTTCAATTGATAACAAATTTCTTTCTTTATTACTGATTGGGGTCTGTGAGTTTCACAGGCATTAGTAACATAAGAAGATGTTCTTGTTTTTCTTCCTCATTTTCGTAATAGGGAAATATCAGTCCAGCAGTTGCTGAATCCAATAATCTGATTATAATTTCATCACTATCAATATTGGTTAGCATTTCCTGCAGAAACTTTGAACTAAATCCGATTTCAAAAGGTTCTTGTTCATTTTCAGAAAGACCTTGTCCATCTTCGGAAAGATTTTGTTCCTCATCAGAAAGATTTTGTTTGCTAGCATATTCAAAAACACAAGCAATTTTTGAGTCAGCTTTAGATGAAGTTTCTATATCTTCTGCTATCAAACACACGAATTCAGGTTCTATCTTCATTCTAAGTAGATGTGTAGATTGATTTGCATAAAGCGAAATTCTACGCATATCTTGTAACAAAGGTAATCGTTCTACTTTTAATATATTGATATTATTTTTTGGAATGACAGCATTATAGTTTGGAAATTTTCCTTCTATTAATTTGGAAACAAAAGACACTGTATCCATGGTAAAAGCTATTTTTGTATCATCAAAATCAACTTGCACATCCCCTTCAAACGATTGTAAAATATTTTTAAGCAACAAAAGCGGTTTTTTCGGAACAACAAAAGAAGCCTCCAAATTTGTATTCAAATTATGTTTGTAACAAACTAACTTATGAGCGTCTGTAGCAACAAATGTCATATCTTCCGGCTTTATTTCAAAATAAACGCCTGACAATATAGGACGTATATCCTGTGTTGCTGTTGCGAATATTGTTTTAGAGATTGCATTCCCCAATATTTTTGTATCAATCATAAAAGAAGATACATTATCCAATTCAGGTTTTTGAGGAAACTCTTCTACATTATATCCTATTAATTCATGATTAGATTCAGCTACTACTATTTCAATAGCAAAGTCTTCTGAAATGGTAAAAATAACAGGAACATCAGGTAATTCTTTCAATGTACCTAAAACCTTTTTGGCAGGTATTACTATTTCCATGTCTCCATCTGCATCCGACAACTCTACTTCTGTAGTAATCGTTGTTTCTAAATCGGTAGCCGTTAATCTAAGTTTTTTGTCACTTATCTGAAAGAGAACATTCTCAATGATTGGTATTGCGCTATTTGTGGTAATAATTCCACTTACTGTCTGTAAATTTCTATAAAGTAATTGACTTGGTACGATAAATTTCATCACTATTAATTTAATTTTTGCAAAGGTATAAATTTTTCCTGACAATACGAACAACTTTCACAGGAAATATCAAAAAAAATAAATTCATTTCCCGTTACCTTTTAATACTGCGACGATTGTATAAAAAAGTATTTTCACATCGAGCAATAAAGACATATTTTCGATATACATTATTTCATATTGCAGTCTTTCTATCATTTCGTTTACATTTTCAGCATATCCGTAAGAGACTTGTCCCCATGAAGTAATACCGGGTTTTTCAAATAAGAGTAAACGATAGTATGGCGCTTTTTCTATTATTTTGTCGATATAATATTGTCTTTCTGGACGAGGACCTACCAATGACATTTCTCCTTTTAAAACATTAAAAAACTGAGGTATCTCATCCAAATGCGTATGCCGCATAAAAGCGCCAAAAGGCGTAATTCTGTCATCAGATTTACTTGATAATCGTGGACATCCATCGATTTCTGCATCTTCATACATGGATCGAAATTTAATAATATGAAATGGCTTTTCTCTTTTTCCGATACGTTCCTGTCTAAAAAATACAGGACCTGGCGAAGAACGTTTCACCCCAATTGCTAAAATAATATACAGCGGAATAGCCACAATAATAAATATAAAAGAAATGATAATATCCATTATTCGTTTGCATACTCTTTGCCAAACAGGTAAGGCATCCAAATAAATCTGAATATAGGGTTCGTTAAATACAGCTGTGTTTTTTACTGTACGCAACATGTGGTCTTCGGTCGTTGGCATGATTTTAAGCAGTACATTACTTTCTCTGACCAACGGCAAAATCTGTTCTATCATTTTTCTTGTCAAAGGATCATACGTTATAATGACTTCTTCAATATCATACGTTTTAATGATGCGATTTATATCCTTATAGTTTCCAAGACAGTCAAACATCGTCAAAGGAGATGCTTTATCATCATCAGCTCTATCTTCAATGGATAGATAACCAATAAATTTATTCCCAAACATCTTTTTACTGTCAAGCAAAGTCTTGGACAAGTTCGTTATTACGGATGATGTACCTATGATAATCGTATTAAATTGTATTTTACCTGTACGGACGTTCTTTTTTATTTTCGTGATATAAAATAATCGAGCGAATACCGTTAGGAAAAACTGTAGAAAAAATAAAACCAGAAACAAACGAATATAGTCCGTATACTGATTAATATTATCATCCAAGATAAGGAAAAAGAACAAAATCAACGTTCCGAATAACACTTGCTGAAATGTGATTATAAATTCTCTTAAGCGCGATTTCTTCCATATACGATTATAAATCCCGCCCAAGGCATACAAAATAACCCAACATACAGGAATAAATGTAACGCCTACGTAAAACTTATAATCCGCAAAAATTAATTGCCATATTTCATGACTTGTTTCATAAGACAACTCGGTAAATTTACGGTATGAAAAAAAACAAAACCATACTGCCATTGAAACAAGAATATCCAATACAATATAGATAATCGTTCGCCTTTTTTTGTATAATGTATTTCCTGACATATCAAACAATATCCTATCGATGTATTACTTTTATATTATCAAATAAAAAACGACCCGTCTTATTTCTCGAAATACCGCATTTCATATAAATATCAAAATGTGTCATTGACATATTTACTGTAGCGCTGTTTATTATATCTGTAAGATTGACATATATTTTTCCCCATTCCAAATTGGACGTTCCCATGATATTACATATTGAATATTGTTGTGGAACCGATACAGATGAAGATGATGAATGAGCATATACGCCAATCTCTACATCTTCCGAAAAACAATAATTCATTTCCACAAAACAGGCTACTTTGACCGAATTAGCATTTAGATGTAGCGGTTCTTTTGTCTTTATTTCAAAATGATAGACAGTATCTTCAAAGGGTAACTGAATAATACCTGAAAAATTATTCATCTCGTTAGGATAATGAAACATTAAAGAAGTGTCCTGTGTTTTATTCAGCGGTGCGCTTCCTTCTCCGGGAGAAAATGTTAGACCTGCGCTTTCAAATTCTTCGAGTATGTCAAAAGTTACATCTTCATTATAATGGAAAACAGGAGAAATTGTATCAATTTTTCCTTTGGCGAGATTAACCTTTTCTATGTACGACGTATACATGGGATATCTGGGACGTTGTGAAGCCAATCCATTTAATTTAATACCTGCTACAATAGTAATATCCGTATTTCCATTTGCAATAACAGGAACAAGAGCAGGAAGCGCGTATGTTCCAATATCTTTCCCATTGACAATAACCCAAATATTGGCTATCTTATGTGAAGACGTTCCTTCGGTATTTGTGGCAATAAAATCTATTTTCTCCACATAAATATATGCAGGAATTTCTACTTTAGGATTGCATGAAAATAAACAAAACAGGCTTATTGTCAAAACAATACTCGTTATCAGCTTCATTTTTTATAAATATTTATTCGTGTATAAATAAACGTATTTTGTTCCATTTATTTTATATCATAAATAAATTTATCCATAATTTGATAAGCCACTTCTAATGCTTTATGTCCATCTTCAGCCGAAACAACATTAGGTTTGTCGTTTATAATGCTGTCAGCGAAGAGAGACAATTCCATTTCGATAGCATTCACTTTTTCATTGGAAGGGGATTCTATAAATATCCGTTTCTTTCCTCTGTTATTACCTAAATCAATAATGAGAGAAAGTAATTCATTATCATCTTCAGGAACATAATCACGGAGACGCATGATATTGGCTTGTTTTTCCAGGAAATCTATTGTGATGTAGGCATTCGGTTGAAAAATTCTCATTTTACGCATCTTTTTCATGGATATACGACTTGCGGTTAAATTTGCCGTAGCGCCGTTTTCAAATTCAATGCGCGCGTTGGCAATATCGGGCGTTTCGCTGATAACAGGAACACCATTTGCGCTAATGTGCTTAATTGGTGATTTAATCATGCTCAAAATAATATCAATATCATGTATCATCAAGTCCAATACAACCGAGACATCTGTACCTCTCGGATTAAACTCTGCCAAACGATGAGATTCAATAAAAAGAGGTTTATCTAGATATGGTTTTGCTCCAAGATACGCATCGTTAAAGCGTTCCACATGTCCGACCTGTACTTTGATATTGTGTTTTTTGGCGTATGATACAATTTCTTCAGACTGTTTCAGGGTTGCTGTGATAGGTTTTTCCAAAAAAACATGTTTCCCTTTTCGCATGGCTTCCATTGCCAAATCATAATGCATGCTTGTCGGCGCTACAATATCTACCGCATCACATACTTCAATTAAACTTAATTCGGTAGGATATTTTTTTATCTTATAATATTCTTCTACCTCGTTCGCTACAGAAAGTTGTGCATCATAAAAACCAATCAATTCTACTGACGGTATATTTTTTAAACAGTTAAGATGAATTTTTCCTAAATGTCCTGTTCCAATTACTCCAATTTTTATCATTGATGATATGTTATTTTTAATGAATGCAAATGTACATGAAATTTTTTAATTATTAGACATAATACAAACAAAAAATATTTCTCTTATAGGATTACAATCTTTTTCTAACAGCATTATTACTAATAGCAAGTAACTTACACCCTGATTTCGGAATAAGAATGAGTGTATAGAATTAGTCAATAGATGTAATTGTCAAAAAAATATCCCCGCAAAAATCAACGTCATCATTGTAAAAGGAGGGTGTAGGGGTAAGGTCTGCTTACCCCTACACTGCAAAAATCAACGTCATCATTGTAAAACAGGAAGTCCCGAAGTAATCAATA
>JAIROC010000020.1 GCA_031257735.1 Bacteroidales bacterium
GTTATGGGTTATGAGTTATTTTAGTTTGCATGAGCCTAACTCATAACTCATAATTAACTACGCTGCTTTTACGGGTCATAATTAAAAAAGTGTTACCTTTGCAATCATCATCATCATTAATCATCATCATCATCATCATCATCATCATCAACGTTTATGGAAACAAAAAAGAGAAAACGCATACCATACGGCAATACAAACTTTGAAAAAATAAGAACGGAAAACTATGTTTACATAGATAAGACACAATATATTGAATTATTGGAACAGGAAAATAATGATAATCTGTTTTTGACCCGTCCACGTAAATTCGGAAAGAGTTTATTTTTTTCAATGTTGTCTAATTATTATGATATTAATCAGGCAGACAAATTTGAGCAACTATTCGGAGACCTGTATATAGGTAAACATCCAACTCCAAAACACAATACTTACATGGTTTTGAATTTGGATTTTTCAGGTTTAGATACTACAAGTGAAGAGGCTTTTGCAGTTTCTCTTTCAGGTAAAATGCAGGATAATATTCGCGGTTTTTTGAATAGATATGCATATCTTCTTCCCGAAGGAGATATTTATAGTAAACAAATAGATATAGAACAACCGGGCGTAGCTTCATTACGAAAAGCCTTTAATGCAACGGAAGCTGCCAATAAAAAACTATATATCATTATTGACGAATACGATCATTTTGCCAATGACTTTATAGCGCAAGGAACATATATGGGAGATAGTGTTTACAAGCATGTTATAAGAGCAAATGGGATAATCCGTGATTTTTACGAAACCTTGAAAGAAGGCAGCGAAACAGTAATAGACCGTGTTATTCTCACAGGAATAACCCCTATTATGCTCGATGATATTACGAGTGGTTTCAATATCGCCAATAATCTGTCCCTTAAAAAGAGATACAATGAAATGTTGGGCTTCACACAGGAAGAAGTTAATACCCTGATGAAGGAAACGGGCATTGATCTAAGTACGACGAATGTCAATATAGAATTATTATACAACGGTTATCTTTTCCACGCTGACGGCGAACATAAAGTATATAACCCTACTATGATGCTTTATTTACTCGACATTATATCAAATGACGAAACTATCGAAAATATTATTGACGATAATCTGAAAATGGATTACGGAAGATTACAGCAATTGGTAAATCATGAGGAAAATCGCGCACAATTGTTACAAATAGCAGAAGATAACCGTATAGATTCAGATATTATCCATAGATTTTCCATAGATAAATTGCAGGACAATGAATATTTTACTTCTTTACTGTTCTATCTCGGATTATTGACAATTGATAAGGATCAAGAAGGAGTAACTTATCTTAAAATACCAAACTATTCTATACGTACCATCTATTGGGATTATATTTTAAGGATAATCAAAGACTGTAACAAGGGTGTAACAATTAATTATCAACAACAACGTGAAGCTGTTAAGATGCTTGCTTTCAAAAATGATCCGCAACCCTATCTTGATTATGTCAGTCAAAAAATATTGAGCAGATTATCCAATCGCGATTTAAAGAAATTTGATGAAAAATATATCAAAATAATACTTATGTGTGGACTGTTCCAGAGTAATATGTATTTACCTATCACAGAAATGGAAGTGGAACAAGGTTATATGGATATTTACCTTCAACGCAGTTCCCGTTTTCCCAACATACCTTACGAATGGGTTTGGGAAATTAAATATGTCAAAAAAGGAGAAGTAAAAGATGGAGAAAGCGCCGTATTGAAAAAAAAACGCGCAAAAGCCCGTACCCAATTACAAAAATATCGTTCGTCGTATTTATTTGCCGGTCGTACCGATGTAAGGTATCTTTCCGTGATTTTTATCGGAAAAAATAAGTACGAAATAGAAGAAATGTAAAACAATGAACAATGAGGGGATACGGGCGAAAGGACAAAAGAGGCTGTGTGAAAACACAAAAAAATGTTCAAACAACGCCGTCATTGCGAGACTCCACCCTCCACCAAGGTGTCGGGAAAAAAGAGCAATGACGGCGTTGATTAGGCGGTTTCGTGCATCAGCCTAATTCATAATTCATAACTCCATCGTTTTATCCCGCGTTCTTCTTTGCTAAATTCAACGCCAATTTTCACTAACTTTTTATTTTCAGCAGTGTACGGAATGAGGTAATTATTATTGTCGATTTGTTTTATATCTTTTTCAGCGGTAGCTGTTTCGGTAAGTTTAAATTCAAAAACAAATATGGTCTTAGCTGTTTTTACGACGGCATCAGCGCGTCCAGTAGCGCTACGAGCTTCCACATCTACAAATTATCCCATTAAGGTAAAGAGGATATAGTTTGAATTTGTTTTTCAGCACACTGAATCAACTTGTCAAAGCGGATAGAAAGTTCTTTTGATTTGTTCTTTATATTCCATTTCTCCTCGTATTCTCCTAAAATGTAATCTAATACATTATTGAGTGTTTTTACGTTTTCATAAGTAGATTTGTTAAGGTCTATATAAATAACTGGATATTCTATCCAATCTTTTTCTAATTCTGCGATAGCCAAACCTTCAAAGAGTTCTTTTTTGCCGAGGAAATAGGCTTTGAGCGTGGATAGGAAAAGACTTTTACCGAAACGACGCGGACGACCAAGAAAATAAGGTTTTCCCATTGTTACTAACCGATATAAATAGGCCGTTTTGTCTACATATACATAGTTATTTTTCCGTAAATCTTCAAAATCCTGTATCCCGATGGGTAATTTTCTATTGTCTAACATAATATTATATTTTCATTTTATATTTGCAAAGGTAATACTTTTTTGTACAATTACGACTAAGGACGTGGCACGTGGCATCCCCGTTCGGACTTATGAATTATTTTTGTTTGTGTCAGCCAATTTCCACCCCTAAAAGCAGCGGAGCTAATTTTCAATTTTCAATTTCAGTACCCCGTTCGAAGTAGAACTTCGTCCGAATAGGGGTTGTAAATATAAATTTTTCATGTACCTTTGCAAAATCGAAAAACGATAAAAATCACAAAAGTAAAAGAGATGGCACAGGAAACAAGTCCATATTACGAAATGGCATATCATTTTGCCAATTATACAGACTGTTCGCTTTTTTTGACAGGAAAAGCAGGAACAGGCAAAACTACTTTCTTGAAGAAACTTAAAGAAAACAGTAAGAAAGAAATGGCTATCGTTGCTCCTACGGGAGTTGCAGCTGTTAATGCAGGGGGGGTTACTATTCATTCGTTTTTTCAGTTGCCTCTTTCTCCGTTTATTCCTACCGAAGGCAGCCGTAAAGATCTTGTAAGCAAAATAAAAATGAATAGCGCGCGCCGTAAGGTATTGGCGAATTTAGAGATGCTTGTTATTGATGAAATTAGTATGGTGCGGGCTGACCTTTTGGATGAAATTGATACAGTATTGCGATATTTCAGGTATCGTCGAGACGAACCTTTTGGCGGTGTACAGATGCTTTTTATTGGAGATATGTATCAACTTTCGCCTGTGTGTGGCGAAATGGAATGGCAATTGCTTTCGGAGTATTATTCAAGCATATATTTTTTCGACAGTATGGTTATTCGTAATCAACCACCTGTATATATTGAGTTTGACAATATTTTCCGACAAAGCAATCTTAATTTTATTCAGTTACTGAATGAAGTACGGAACAACAAAATATCGGAGGAGAGTTTTAAGTGTTTACAGCAGTTGTACAAGCCTGATTTTAAATCCCCCAAAGACGATACATACATTATATTGACCACTCATAACTATAAAGCCGACAGTATTAATGCCGATGAACTCATGAAATTGAGAGGAGCAACAAAGAAATTCAAAGCTGAAATTCAAGGCGATTATCCTGAAAAAAGTTATCCGACAGAATTGGAACTTGAATTTAAGGTCGGGGCAAAAGTAATGTTTTTGAGGAATGACAGAGAAACGCCGCGTCGATACTTCAACGGGAAAATCGGCGAAATTGTGAATTTTGACGATGAAGGGATTTATGTTAAATGTCAGGGGGAAGAGCCTGTTCTTGTTGTTCCTGAAACATGGGAGAATATTTCGTATAAAACAAATCCCGAAACTAAACAGATAACAGAAACCGTCTTGGGAACATTTAATCAGTATCCTTTACGTTTGGCGTGGGCTATCACCATCCATAAAAGTCAGGGGCTAACTTTCGACAAGGCTATTATTGATGCAGGACAGGCTTTTACCGCTGGACAGGTATATGTAGCGTTAAGTCGTTGTCGGTCATTGGAAGGAGTGGTTTTGTTAAGTAAAATCAACCGAAACAGTTTGAATGTTGACGAAAATATTATCAGACACAGTAACCAAAAATTGCCCATTGAAATACTGAATAATCGACTTGATGTATCCAAGAAAGAGTATCGGGAGAAAATATTGTTTGCGCTTTTTGATTTTCAGGCGTCCATCAATACGATAAACCGTCTGACTGAATTTGTGAAGGAAAAAGGGACATCGTTTAATTTCGACACGCTGGCTTTTTTGACTTCAATTCATGGATACTTGTCTAATGCCCAAAAAATTGCATCACGGTTTCAGCAGGAATTGAAGACATTGCTTTCATCGGTTACTGTCGATGAACAAAAATTACAGGAGCGAATTACTTCTGCTATCAATTATTTTTCAAAAGGATTGCAGGCAATATCTACTGAATTAAAAAAATCGCCTGCCACTACAGACAGCAAAGCCAACGCTTTAAGATACAATGATGATTTGGGAGAAATATTTGCTTCTATCGAAGAAAAGTTGCATCTTTTCAGGAACACTAAAGATAGATTTACTGTTGAACAATATTTTATAGCTAAAGAGACACTTGTATTGCCATCTTTTCCTGTTAATGCTTTTGCAGGAGCAAATCTATCGAAGAAGACGACGGCAAAATTTCCTGCTTTGTTTCATCAATTAATGGATTACCGTAGGAGTATCTGTGAGAAAGCCAATATTCCGCTCTATTCTGTTGTAAGTACACAGGGTTTAATTGAGTTGGCGACTTTTTTACCGGAAACGCCAAAGGATTTGTTGAAATTGAGTGGATTCGGTCCCGCAACGGTTTCAAAATACGGACAACAGTTTTTGGAGATTGTTCTTTTATATTGTAATGAACACGACCTAAATTCCCTGATGCACGAGAAAATCGAAAGTAAAAAGAGTAAAAAATCAAAGAAAGACCCAGCATTGACAAAACCCAAGGAGGATACGAAGAAAATCACTTATGACTTGTACAAACAAGGGTTTACAGTAGAGGAAATCGCTCAGAAAAGGAATTACGCAGGTTCGACAATTAAATCCCATCTGGCGCATTATGTGAAATTAGGAGAACTTCCGCTAACTGATTTCGTTACTGTTGAACAGCAAACTAAAATATTGGAAGTAATGAAGACAAAGACGGCATTCAAAGATATTTATTCTGCCTTGCATGGTGAAATTGGTTATCCCGAAATTGATATGGTTACATCATTACTGACCAACAAAGATAATGAGTGATTTAGATTTTTTGTTAAAGATTTACGTTCACAATCAGATAAAATATTATACATTTGCAAACTGAAAGATAATACATAGAAATGCAACTTAAAGAGAAGATTTACAAGGGAAAAACAATAGCGATATTATCAGGAGGCGGGGATACGCCCGCGATTAATTCAAGTATAGAGAAAATTCGTAACAGAGCTTTGATTTTGGGGTTCAAAGTATATGGTATTCGACAGGGATGGAAAGGATTGTTGGCAGATGGAGATATTGTAGATTTGTCAAATCAGCCGTATAATGGAGTTTACGGGGGAACAGCTTTGTTTTCAAGTCGAACCAATCCTTTTTCTGTAGATAGAAATTCGGAGAATAGAGTTCCCCAAATAATCAGGAATATCAAGCGCTACAAAATAGATGTTCTCATAACCATAGGCGGAGATGATACCAATGGAGCTGCCAAACGTCTGTATGAACAGGAAGGTATTCCCGTAATAGGATTTCCGAAGACAATAGACAATGATTTAAAAACAAAGACAATACATTCTTATAAAGGGAAAGAAATAGAAGCGGTTCTTTGTCCGGGATTTCCTTCGGCGGCTTTTCGTGTGAGTAAAATGATACGTCATTTACGTTCGACAAATGAATCACATCGTCGGGTGATGGTGGTTGAAGTGATGGGCAGGGATGCGGGCTGGCTCACAGGGAGCGCTGTATTTGGCGGTTCTGAATTATCGCTTATTCCTGAATATGAAATGACTGCAGAACGAAAAGAACGGTTTTTCGAAGTAGTTAAACGACGTTATAATGAGAAAAAAAATCTTGTTATTGCTGTTTCTGAAGGGGTACGTTGGTGGGATGATGCCACGAAACAGTTAAGCATGGTTTATGCGAGTTCAGAAACCGATGAATATGGACATAAGCGATTTGGAGGCGTAAGCGGGGTGATAGCTTCGGAGATAAGTAATCGATTGAATATTCCTGCACGCTCACAAATATCAGGTTATTATCCACGTTCGGGATTTTGTTGCGAATACGACCGACAATTGACCTCTGCTTTGGCGGATAAGGTTTTGGATTTATTACTCAGGCAGGATTATGGCAGAATGCCTGCGATGAACGAAATTTTTCCTGTAGAACAACTCGAAGAATACAATACGACATCTGTTGATATGGGAAGTATTGGCAATCAATCTTTGCCTTCTATTTATTTTGATGAGAAAGAGTTTGTTTTTACGGATGCATATATTAATTTCTTATCAAATATATTGGGAGCTCCTTACCTGCCTACTTTCGGATATACGTTTAAAAAAGTTGATCCCGATACATTAATTGAAAATTGAAAATTGAAAATGAGGGGTAAGTAGACCTGGCAGAATCGGACGGAACGGGTACTATAGGATATATATTTCTGCCAGAATCAGTCGGAACGGGTACTAGAGGATATATATTTCTGGTAGAATCGGTCGGAACGAGTACTAAAGTCCATATATTTCTGGCAGAATCGGTCGGAACGGGTACTAAAGTCCATATATTTCTGCCAGAATCGGTCGGAACGGATACTAAAGTCCATATATTTCTGGCAGAATCGGTCGGAACGGGTACTAAAGTCCATATATTTCTGCCAGAATCGGTCGGAACGGGTACTAGAGTCCATATATTTCTGCCAGAATCGGTCGGAATTGGTTCTACAGACTGGATATTCCTTGCAGAATCGGTTACTGACTTTGTTATTTTCCTTTTTTCTCATTTTCAATTTTCAATTACTTCACCAACTCATATACGTTAAACCCGCTATCGACAGCCTGATGCGTTCCGAGACCAAATCCAGCGGCGTCATTCCCCACAATGTATAGATTTTTAATTGGTGTTGTCGCGTTAGGACGGGTGTTACCTGTTTGTCCTATGATATTACCAATGCCGAAACATTCGCCACCCTGTCCAGGCAAGATTACATCATTACCAAAAAATGGAACATCTTTTGGCGTTACAATTTCGGTACGATAAATCACCCCTTCATCGTAAAGTTGCGGACAAATTCTTTTTGTAATTTCTTCAATATACTCAAGATACGGACTTGGATCAATATTAGTATCGGCAGGACAGGAAACCATATCATAAATCAACTGCTTGCCTTCTGGAGCGCAATCTTTATAGAAAGAAGTCGTACCAAGATACAAATAATTACGGTCGGGTTTTATTTTGCCTGCGTTTATTTTCTCAAAATATTCATATTCCGTTACACATCCCTCAGGGTAAATAATATTCATTGGTGTTTCAAGTACAATTTTATTTGTAAAATAACGAAATCCCACAAAACCCAGATTAGGTTTGTACGATTTTATTCTCTCAACAAAAGCCGTATCGAAATATTCTGCGCCAACAAGATGGAGTAATGTTTGGCGAAGTCCTGCACTTGAGATTATTTTGGGGGCATAGTATTCTGTTCCGTCATCTATTACAATTCCCTTTGCTTCGCCGTTTTCAACTATTATCTTTTTCACGCGACTGTTTAGCAAAACCGTTCCCCCCATGTCCGTAACCTTTTCACTCATAACGGTAAAAAAATGTCCTACGCCCCCCTCATAATAACGCCCTCCACTTTGTTTCATCGCCACTTGAAACATTTTTACCATATCTCCCGCAGGGATTTGATACGAACTTGTTTCAAAAGCGCCTTCGCTGTAAGTTGCCAAAATAAATGTTTTTATTCCTTTGGGCATTTCACCGAGCGACTCCACATAATCGTAAGCCGAGATGTCATACAATTTTTCTATATCGGCAGGTTTCAGTTTAGCAAGTTTGCCCAAAACTTTAAATGTCTGCGAATATTGCTTTAGTCCTTTAACGCCAAGCGTTTTGAAGAGTTTGAACTGATTGGTAAAATTCGACTTCATTTTCCATGAGCGTATTGTTCCGTTTTCATCAATATAGTAAAGTTTGCCCATTCCTTGTGGAAAATTGTCTGCATAAATAGGCGTAACCTTATCGGCTTTACCAATGCGTGCCGAAAGTTCTTCAAAACGAGAATTATGCTGTGGTACGCCATTAAATGGGAACGCCTCATAATGGAAACCATCTTTACTTATTGTACTCATTCGACCACCTACCTGTGCATTTTTATCAATGAGAAGAACGCGTTTATTGTCATTGGCAAGCAATGAAGCGAGCGTTACTCCGCCAGGTCCAGCTCCTATAACTATATAATCGTAATTGTCAGGAAGCCTTGAAACCCGTAACAAACAACGCCGCCCAGCTCCTATAACTATATAATCGTAATGGGTTTGCGGTTGTGCATTAGCAATGAATGGAAAAACAATAATTGGCAAAAGTATGTTATTTTTGAGTCTCTGAATAAACATAAATACACAGTTTAAAAATGGATGCAAATGTACAAGAATTTTTTGAGTTATGCACAGATGAATAAAAATATTTGGTGGAGATATAAAAATCTATTATATTCTCCATCAAAATACACGATTAAGTCTATACTATTTTTATGATTGAAAATTTGCGTTAGGACATTGAATATGCTCAACTATTGCTTTGGGCGAGAGGACTTATTCCCGTATCATCAATTTCTATCTTTATTGTAATCCAAATAATTATTGTCTGTCTATAAAGTCAGAAACAGCAATCAATACGCCGTCATTGCGAAGGAGGCGTTATGTCGACTTTATAGACAGACTCTACTTAATGTGAAAGACAGAATTTAGTTTGGCATTGTTTTTGTGAAATATGAAAAACAGGAAAAATCAAAGGATGGTTACTAAAAATAAAAATTTATGAGGCGTCGATTAATTATTGTAGCAGGGTTATTGCTTTTGGTGAGCGGGAAGTTGTTCTGTCAAAATGCTCAACCAGTAAGCAGTCAACAAGAGGATAATAAACCGTATTTTTCTTTGGAGAAAAAGACAATTAATTTTGGTGAAATAGAAATGGGAACAACAAAAACCCTCTTATTGTCGTTTACAAACACAGGGAAAAAAACACTGGTACTGTCAGAAGTTTATACTACTTGTGGATGTACAACTGTTGATTGGCCCAAAGATCCTTTTCTGCCGGGAAAGTCGGGGAAAATAAAAATCTCTTATAATCCAACAGAAACAGGACCTTTTAATAAGACTATTTCGATTTATACGAATGCTCAAAATAGTTCGGAAGTTGTTCAAATAGAAGGAATAGTAATTGATAAGTAAAAAAGTAAAATAAATAAAAAATGAAGAAAGTAAGTATAGTAATTCGGTATTATTCGCTTATGTTTTGCATGATAAGTGGATTGAATGTAATGGCTCAGGCAACAACAGAAACACCTGGAACAACAGAAAAAAAAGAGAAATCAGCTGAAATTGCGTTTGACAATTTGGTGCATGATTATGGAACAATATTTGAAGGAGACCCTGGTGAATGTGAATTTGCGTTCAAAAATACGGGGAAAGAACCTTTGGTGTTGTCAAATGTTTTTTCTTCTTGTGGATGTACAATCCCAAGTTGGCCCAAAGATCCTATTATGCCCGGAAAATCTTCCTCTATCAAGGTGAAATATAATACATCACGAGTGGGAGGTATAAACAAAACCATTACCGTAGAATCTAATGCAGGTGAAAGTAAACGGGTTGAACTGAGGATAATTGGAACTGTAAAGAAAAAAGAAGAAAACACTCTTCCTGAAAAACAACCAAGTTCAATACAGGCAGAACCTGCAAAATAGCTTGTGCTAATTTTATCAGCGCTTTCATTTTAAAAGATGAGAAAATTATTACTTGTAGGCAGTATTGTTTTTTCGATAATGTCTTTAAATGCAAGTCGATTGCTTATTCCCATGGATAAGAAACAGGCAAATCATTTAAAGGCTTATGGAATAGTATATTGGGAACTAACTCAAGAGATAGATGTGAGTTGGCTGCTGAATTATCGGGGTGGCAGTTTCCTTTGCATGTATCATGAAAAAATTGCAAATGAATGTATATTGAGAGGCGTAAGTTATGAAGTGTTGGCAGATGTACAGGCAGAGACCATTTTGCAGGAAATTGCTCAAGCCGACGTCAATATGAATGAAGTAAAACTTAATAAAGCGCCTAAAATCGCAGTTTATTCCCCTAAAAATAAATTACCTTGGGATGATGCGGTTACCTTGGCGCTTACTTACGCTGAAATCCCGTATGATGTTGTTTATGATGAAGAAGTAATGAGCGGAATTTTACCGATGTATGATTGGTTGCATCTTCATCATGAAGATTTTACGGGGCAATATGGTAAGTTTTGGTCAAACTATCGAAATGCCAATTGGTATATTAATGATGTAAAAGAGCAGGAAAATACAGCGCATAAATTAGGTTTCTCTAAAGTTTCACAGATGAAACTTGCTGTAGTGAAAAAAATCCGAGATTTTGTTGTAGGCGGAGGATTTATGTTTGCCATGTGTTCAGCGCCTGACAGTTTTGATGTTGCATTAGCAGCGGACGGCGTTGATATTTGCGACGTCCCTTTTGATGGAGACCCGATAGATCCGCAGGCGCAATCCAAATTAAACTATGATAATACTTTCGCTTTTCAGAATTTCAAAATTTCACTGAACCCGTCTGAATATGAGATTTCGGATATAGATGTCAATGCGGCTACTCATGCAGGAAACAAGAATGATGACTTTTTTACCTTGTTTGACTTTTCGGCTAAATGGGATCCTGTTCCGACTATGCTTTGTCAAAATCATTATCAAGTTATTAGAGGATTTATGGGACAGACAACCGCTTTTCGCAGAGATAAATTGAAATCCAATATCATTATATTGGGAGAAACAAAAAAGTTTAATGAAGTAAGATACATACACGGTTCTTTTGGAAAGGGTACCTTTACCTTTTTAGGAGGACATGACCCAGAAGATTATCAGCATTTTATTGGAGATCCGCCTACCGATTTGGATGTATTTCCTACCTCTGAAGGCTATAGACTTATCTTGAATAATATTTTATTCCCAGCAGCGAAAAAAGAGAAACAAAAAACCTGATATAAGTTTGGTGAAGGTTGGAAGATGATGTAAATTGTTCATTGTTCATTGTTCATTGTTCATTGTTTCACATCTCTTTTATTTCATACTTATCTTTTCCAATAAAGATCAAAGATAAGTATCTCACGTCGGTGCGACCTGCAAATAAATACGAGGAACGGTATTTTTGCAGTTGGGTACGGGCTTCTTCGCGTTTCTCTTGCAAAATAGCGCTCTTCTTACTCTTTACATCTTCCTGTTTGACATATTTAATTTCCCAAACCCATTCGTAGGGAATATCAGGACGGAAAGGACTGCGCTGTATATAAAGATCAACATAACCTTGACTTACTTCCAATTCGGTAATGACTAAATAAAGGGTACTTTGGTATAAGCTGTTTAGGAGCATGATTTTGATGTATTTTTCATCAAAGTTCTGCAAGTCACGGTAGGATAGACGAGAAAAGATATTTTTACTTACATTGTCAATAAAGGGTTCGGGATTACCTCTATATGCCAATTCGCGCAAGGCGACTCTATGATCATCCATATTTATCAAGACGTCGGTATTATTCTCTGACGTCATCTCTTCGATATATTCCCAGAATATTGTATGGATGGAATAGTTGGGGATTTTTAGACGTAGCAGACCCTCTTCTCTTTTGTCGATAGTGAGTAAACCGAGATAAAACAGTAAAGAGACAAAATATTTATTCTCCTGCATTTTATTAAGCGGAAACTTAGGAATTACTTCTGACAAAATGCTGTTTTCCTGTACTATTTTGATCAATTGTTCTCGGTTGTTCTCTTTTCTCATTAACCCTTCCAAACGTCCGTAATCCATCTTCAGGTTTTCGTCAATAATATTCTCGATAGTTCCGTCTTTTGATATACTGTCGAGTAAATAAAGCATCATGGTAGGGTTATACATTTTATGTTCGCCATCGGGATGGAAAAGATAACCGTTGTATAATAAT
>JAIROC010000101.1 GCA_031257735.1 Bacteroidales bacterium
GGTGGACATAACCAGATTGGGCGACGAAGCGCTGGTGACGGGATCGGGAAATTCTCCCGCGTGAATTGCCGCTGTTTGCACGCCAACGTGCAGCGAAGAGTCGAACTTTTTCATTTGTGTGTAAGCTGTTTTTTGTTATTATACTGCGCAAAATATGCGTCAATTTCCGGACGCAACGCTATCCCAGCCTTTTCAAAGCAATCAAGCAGCGCTATGTATGCGCCCTGTCCGCCGAGAAAATCCCAAAATTCTTCGGCAACCATTAGCTCTTCTTTTAAATCAAGCATACCTGCCAGAGTCCAAATCTGATATGGTTGCGGCTCGTATGGATTATTGTAGGGGAAATTATTTTATTTAAGTTTCCCACCTTTTTTATTCGAGTGAATTACACAGAATTATCAAATAGTCGTTATGCTCAACTAACTAATAAACAGCTGAATACGTAAAGACATATCAAACGTACAATATCAGAACTCCTGACCTGAGGAACATTTTATTGTTGATATATAGTCATATATGAAAAACATAGCACAAAACATTACTGTCGCGAAAATACTGTCGGGAATACAATATAGTTGAATTTTATACTTAATAATCAACTTGTTACATTATTTGATGCTCCAAAATTACGACAATCTAATCTGTGCCAAGTCAGGAGTTCTGAATTTTTGTGATTCGAGAGTAGCACGCAGATGACACAGATTTTACAGATTTTCGCAGATAAAAAAGACGTAGAATTAGAATTGTTAAATAAATATCAAAATAATTCGTGGTGAAAACAAATAAAAAATAAATGAAGCAACCAGAATCAGCATCTAAGAAAATAATAATGAATACCGGAATATTGTATGCCAAAATGTTAGTTACAATGGGTATTTCCCTGTATTCAACACGTGTAGTATTAAATGCATTGGGAGAAACAGATTATGGTATATTTTCTTTGATTTTCGGTATAATAACGATGTTATCGTTTCTTAATGCAGCTATGACTACTTCCACTCAACGATATCTTTCGTTTTATCAAGGAAAAGGCGATGTTTTGATGCAAAATAAGATATTTGTTAATAGTTGGGTATTACATATTTTAACTGGCTTCATAGTTGTTGTATTATTAGAAATAATTGTTCCGTTTTTGTTCGACGGTTTTTTAAATATTCCGGAAGAACGTGTTTCCACGGCAAAAGCTGTATATCATTTCATGACAGTATCTGTGTTTTTTACGATTATTTCCGCACCTTTTACTGCTTCATTAAATGCCCATGAAAATATGTTGTGGATTGCAATAATTTACATTTTGGAAGTTAGTTTCAAGTTAGTTATTGCATTGTTTCTTTTTTATTTTACTCATTCTAAAAGACTGATAATGTTTGGATCATTTACAACAGGAATAAGTGTCATTTCATTTTTATTATATTCAACTTATTGTTTGAAAAAATATAAAGAATGTATTATTCGAAACTATCGAATAGAGAAATCTATTATAAAAGAATTATATGCATTTACAGGATGGAACTTATTTGGTGCATTTGCGTGGACAGGACGTGTGCAAGGACTTGCTATTTTATTAAACATTTTTTACGGTGCAGTAATTAATACGTCCTTTGGTATTGCCAATCAAATATCAGGGCAAATGACTATTTTGTCCGCAACATTGTTGCGTGCATTGAATCCACAAATTATGAAAAGTGAAGGGATGAGCAATAGACAACGAATGTTGCGACTGTCTATGATAGCAAGTAAATTTGGCTTTTTCCTTGTGGCTGTCATTGCTATTCCTTGTATTTTTGAAATGTCTTTTATATTAAAATTTTGGCTAAAAGATGTGCCAGAATATACAGCTACATTTTGTTCGTTATTTTTGATTGGTTTATTAATTAATCAATTAACAATAGGATTGCAATCGGCAATACAGGCAACAGGAAAAATAAAGATGTATCAAAGTGTTATAAGTGGAATTTTACTGTTTAATCTACCTGTTTCATATGTGTTATTAAAATTTAATTTACCAGTTTATTCAGTATTGGTTAGTTTTATTACCATAGAGTCTGTTTGTTGTATTTTTCGCCTTATTTTTTTACAAAAGGCGGCAAATTTATCTATATATGAATATTTCAAAAAAGTGTTTTATAAAGAGTTGTTTCCAATATCGTTTTTGATTTTATCCTGCTGGTTAATAAGTCATATATTTATATTTGATTACAGATTTATTATTACTGGAAGTCTTTCTGCAATTGTTTTTGCTATCGGTATTTATTTTACTGGATTATGTAAGGACGAAAAAATTTTGGTTAATTCATTGATGATAAAATTAAAGATCACGATAATGTCAATATTCCATTGATACAAAAGCATAGACTTCAATTAAATATAAATATAAGATAATATGATTGAATTTTTAGGGTTCTTGATATGCATAATAATGGTATTCTTTTCATTGTGTAATTTTGAAAAGACATTTCTGTTTTATGTTGCTCTAAAAATGTTGGCTTTATCTGCTTTCTGTATAAAATATACGCCACCAGCACTTTCCATAGAAACAATATTGAATTTTTTCTTTATATTCGAATTTTATAGGAGGAATTATTTTCGCAAAATAGTTTTTTTAATTAAAATATACCATTTAAGAGTTTTTTATTGTTTATCTTTTATTTCCATTGTTCTGTCTGGTGTTTATAGTATTATGTCATTTTCTGACTTTTTTTTAAGAATTGTTTTGCTTGTAATAAATGATTATGTAATAGCATTCATGTTTTGGATTGTAATTGATAATAAAGAGAAAATACGATTTTTTATCAGATATTGTATCTCTGTTTTTTCGTTTGCCTGTATATTTGGTTTCATTGAACTTATTTTTAACACAAATTTATATGTTGAATTTTTATATGATCATGTCAATAGAGATTTATTAGATGGAAAATTTTATGATGTAGGCGAGCGATTAGGAATGAGACGAGTATTATCTTTATTTGTAAGTCCGAATAATTTTATTTATGGAGCGTTCATTTCTATAATGTGTTTTTATTTCAACTATAAAAGTAGCATGAAAAGTAAAATTAAATATGGGTATTTATTTGTATATCTCACTGTAATAATGATACTGTTAGCCAATAGTCGAACCGTATTAGTTTCTTCATTGGTAATAATGTTACCTATATTTTTTTTATTGAAAAAGCAAAACAGATGGTTATTTTTTATTTGTTTTGTAATATTTATATTCCCTTTATATAGACAATTTGAGTCAAATATTCTTTCAGTTTTTTCTTTGTCAGATAATAATGCGATAGAAGGAAGTTCAGTCAGTGGTAGAATGATGCAGTTTGCAGGTTCTTATGAATTGTTTTTACGTTCTCCTATTGTTGGAAATGGCTTGGGGTCAATCGATTATTTCATTAGCGACAATGTAGGGTATAAATGGATAATTTTAGGCACGGAGTCTATATGGATGAAACTGATGATAGAACGTGGAATTATAGGAATTGTTTCATATTTAGTGCTGTTTATTGAATTATTTAAAAGATATAATATGCGAAATTCCATACTGTTCTTTACAGTTGTTGGGTATCTTGTTGCTCACACAATGTCTTCTTTACCAGGTTTTAATCTGTCATTTATTATTATTACTATTATTTGTATAAATATTATTGAAAATGAAAAAAAAAATAGGCATATTATCAATGCAGCAAATTCGTAATTATGGGTCGTTTTTACAGGCGTTTGCATTGAAAAAGATGTTAGAAAGTAGTGGTGCAGATGTGTCATTTATTAATATTGAAAAAGGACAGTTTCTGGAAGGATTGAATCCCTTTTCTAAAGGATTTAGGCATCGTATAAAACGACTAATTGAAATATTGCAGAATGTAAACTATAGGCAAGAACTATATTCTCGGATGTATGACAGAAAATGGCGGCACGAATTTGATGTCAAATATTTTAAAATGCTTGGTGTGCAAAATGAAACACAAAGACAACATTATGATTTAGTAGTAATTGGCAGTGATGAAGTTTTTAATTGTGTCCAAATGTGGAATTTTGGTTTTACAACACAACTTTTTGGAGACAATATAGATGCAGATAAAATAATTAGTTATGCGGGTTCTTTCGGACATACTACTCTTAATGATATTGAAAGGCATAAACTTCGTGAGCCTATAGCGCTTGCTTTATCAAAATTATCAGCCATTTCTGTGAGAGATAAAAACAGTTTCGACAATATCATATCTTTAATAAACAAGGCGCCATACATTCATCTTGATCCAGTTATAGTATTTGATTTTTCTCCATACATTCCTAACAATGTTATATTTAGTGATTTTATTATTATTTATTCCTATCCCAACAGAATAACAAAAAAAGAAGCAATAGCGATAATAAAGTTTGCAAAAAAAATGAAGAAGAAACTTATTTCAATTCAATGTGCATATACGTGGTGTGACAAAGCAATTATTCCAGACAGTCCTTTTGAAGTATTAGATTATTTTCGTAAAGCAGATTATATTATTACAGATACTTTTCATGGCTGTATTTTCTCAATAAAATTCGAAAAGCAATTTTGCACTTTGATTCGCGACGGTAATCGTCAAAAGTTAGAATATTTATTAAAAAACTTACATCTTGAAAGTCAAGCGTTGAAAAATCTAAATGCAATAGACATTACCTTATCTTCAATTATAGATTTTAGGAAAACGAAATTGGAGGTTAAAAAACAAATAGAATTATCATATACCTATTTAAAACAATTTTCTCAATGAATAATCCGACTATTTCGGTATTAATGCCAGTATATAATGCTGAAAAATTTCTCAGAGAAGCAATTGAAAGTATTTTAAATCAGACTTATTCTGATTTTGAATTTATTATTATCAATGATGGAAGTACTGATACTTCTGAGGAAATTATTTTATCTTACAATGATGCTCGAATTATATATATTAATAATGGAACGAATTTGAGATTAATTAAGACCTTAAATAAAGGCATTAATTTGGCAAAAGGAAAATATATAGCACGCATGGATGCTGATGATATAAGTTTACCCAATAGACTTGAGGAACAAATCAAGATTTTTTCTTATTATAAAGGAATAACTTTGGTTCATGCGAGATCATTATTGATATCAGAATGTGGTAAAGTTAAACATTTGAACAGATTTTCCATTGGTTTTGAAGCTCTTCGTTTTATCACTCCTTTTATTTGTATTATCACACATCCAACTATTATGGTAAAAACGGATATACTTAAACAATATTATTATTATGACAATGAAAAGGCACGACATATAGAAGACTTGTATTTGTGGACAAAGATGTTGAATGATGGATGTTTTTTCTATACAATAGAAAATCCATTGTTACATTATCGGGTGGTTTCAAATAGTATTACTAAAACTTTTTCCTCTGTTCAATTACAAAATCAGTTGGTTTTGATTCGTGAATATTTAAATGAATACTTTCGATCTATTACTGTATCTAATTCTACTTTATCTTTATTATTAGGAGACCAATCACATGCAACACTAAACAATTTTATTAAAATAAAATTATTTTTGAAGACATATCTTAAGCAAATTAATGAAAATATTCTATTGACAAAGCATTGTAGAAAAGATATTTCTTATTGGAGTGACTATACTTTAGTAAAGATTGCTTTATTGGTCATTTTACATGGCAATTTAATTGTAAAAATAAAGGTGTTTTTTTTATTTTTATTTGATGTTCACATGTCATTTTATTATAAACATTTAAAAAAATTCTTGTATTGAGGATGAGAATTTCAGAGATAATTATATGTTTTTGACTAAATTAATAATTAATATATCATTAGCGATTTCTTATTTCATTGATATAATTTTATCATTTTTTTACAAAAAATTAATGTTATCATGTGGGAAAAAGGTGTATTTACGCCCTTCTTCTTCTGATTTTAAGGGACTTGAAAATCTATCGGTTGGAAATCACGTAGTAATTCCTAAGAAATCTACTTTCTATTGTACGCATACCACATTGACAATTGGGAATAAAGTAATTTTTGGACCAACTCCAACGATCATAACAGGAGATCATCGTATTGATGTTATCGGCAAATATATAATTGATTCCTGTGAAAAATTGGCAACTAACGATGCTCCGGTCACTATTGAAGATGATGTTTGGTTTGGTGCTAATGTAACTGTTTTAAAGGGGGTAATAATCGGTAGAGGAAGTGTTGTTGCAGCAGGGTCTGTGGTTAATAAATCATGTCCTCCATATTCAATTATAGGTGGAGTTCCTGCTAAAATTTTGAAATTTCGTTTTACTATTGATGAAATTTTAGAGCATGAAAAAATATTATATCATAAAGACAGAAGACTGTCAAAAAACGAATTAGTAAAAGCAAGACAAATATATGAGTAAAAATAATCCTAAAGTTTTAATTGTTGGTACTTCTCGCAAAACACGAGGAGGAATAACTGCTGTTATTAAAGCACATGAAACAGGAAAACAATGGCAGAAATATCATTGTAC
>JAIROC010000102.1 GCA_031257735.1 Bacteroidales bacterium
TCCGATCAGGCTGTGCCTGCTTTTATTTTTAATACGTTTACTACTGACATTCGTTATTTTTTTAATGATTATCGTATATGATACCTAAACTCATTCTTGCAAGCCACAGCAGCGACTAATATTCTATCAAATTGCTTTTCTCCGGAATATCCTCTATTGAATTTTTTATTATCGTCAAAATTTATTTTTACACTATTTATCATTTCACTTACATCTATACGAATTATATTTTCACCATAGTAAAAAAGCCATGACGTTACATCAAAAGTAGATATATTATTAAAGTGTGAAATCATTAAAATTATTGTATTTTATTAAGAAATTATATTTTCATTTAAAGAAAGGAATATATAAGTATATACCATATTGATTATGTGTTGCTCTATAATAGTTTCGCATCATTTCTTCATCTTCTAAGGTGGGTAATCCTATTGCAATTCTACGTTGATTGATGATAATTTTTTCTTCACATGGAATAGCAGCAGGATTGTAAAAAGTATAATAAATAGATTCTTTTTTTTCGACAAAACTCAAATCGTCAACTTTTGTTGCATAATCTCTAGGTGATAATTTCCCTTGTAACATAGCATTAAATAAAGTTTTAAAAATAAATAGAGAATCTCTATAATGATAAATAGAAATTGGAAACCAAGATAACAAGGAACCTGTTGCTAATCCGATATTTTGCTCACAAGGATAACCATATAAAAAAATAAGGCTATCAATAATTAGACGATTTAAGCTATCTATTTCAGACAATTGAGCAAACTTCTTCTTTGTATTTTTAGATTTAGGAAACCAAAAATTCCATTCTTTAATTTTATGTCTTATTTCAATATCTCTGTTATCTAACAGTTTAAGGGTCAATCTGTAATTTGTATTAATTTTTAAATAACAATTGTTTCTTATACTATCTTCCCACAGTTCTAATTGACTCCATTTATCATCAATAAAGTATGAACTAAAGACAACTGTATTTCTTCTAAAATTTGATAAGGGATACCCTCTTGATACGCAAATTTGTATCCATTCAAACATTAAACTATCTTTTTGTAATAATGCACTACAAATAGTTGCATTATATATATCTTTCGTGAGAGAATAATCCACAGATGAGAATGCTCGTTGATAATAATACAATGCTGAATCTATATTAGTTTTGCAAAAATAAACTTCAGCGTTTACACATTGCTGATAATAATATATATAATTGTAATTATAGATATTATTTTGACTTACCATTATCAAATTAGCATATAATAAAGAACTACTCAAGATTATTTTCATTCAAATAATAATAATAATGTTATTATAATTACACAAAAAGACTGTCAATTTATATTCATAAATCAACAGTCTTTCTTTCTTTTTGTTAATAAAATATTAGTTGTAATCACTTTCTTTTTTAGGATCACCCCGTTCGGACGAGGTTCTACCTCGTTCGTTCTATCCAAGCAGGCTATGCCTGCATTTATTTTTAATACATTTTCCATTTCAACATATACTACTGACATTTATTATTTTTTTTATATTCTTTTTATTGCGCAGGTAGAACCTGCGGGGATAATTCGAACGAGGTAGAACCTCGTCCGAACAGGGGGGGGTTGTGATATTTTTAAAGAAAATACTCTTATGTCATCATCTTTTTAGTTTCATTTTTTCTGAATTTGTTTTTCCAATTCTTTAATGGCTACTTCAATGTCTTTATCTATGTTTCCCATATATTCTTCAAAACTGTATTTAACCCAAATATCAGGAATAATTCCTGTATCAAATATTTTTTTAGAATACGGGAAAAGCACGCGTCTTGCACAAATCCTTGCAAAACTATTTTTAATAGGCCAATCCCATATTACTAAGGGCGACCCTGTGGAACCAAAAGAAGGACGACCAATAAACAAAGGTCTGTCTGGACGTTCATACAACATAATTAAAAAATCTTCTGCCGCAGAAACTGTTCCTGTGGCTATTAGTATGATTATGGGACAATCAAACCGTTTTATAGAATCTTCAATATAAATTGTATCTGCATCAAAAGTTTGATATGCCCGCATAGCGTAAAAATCTTTATTGTTTTCTATATAATTTCCATTAGCTTTTTTAACACTATTATTAACACGCGCTTGCCATGCAAAATGTAGAAAACAAGTGTCTTTAATTATGTGTTTTAAAAAATAACGCGCGGTTGCAGTACTTCCCCCACTGTTAGTTCTTATATCTATAATTATTCCATCAGCATAATATAATGTATCTTTGTATTTTTCAAAATAACGCTCTATTTGCCCTTGGGGATCATTAAAAGAATTGATAGTAAGAAGAGCAATATTATTTTCTAACCATGAAATACGAATACGTTCATAGTCGGAAATATATGATTTACCTGTAGAAGGGTATCTAAATCTTTCTCCTTCACGTGGAGGCGTATTTGTTTTGATTTCACCTTGCGGAGTAATATAAGTAAGGGTCAATTTATCGTTGAGTTGTCTTACAGAAAATAAATCATAAGCTGCTAATAACTCTTGTGTTGGTTTAAATTTAGAATCTACATAAGGATTGATATATTTTTCCATGTATTCGTCAGTGTTCATTCCATTGATTTTAATAATTTTTGATCCAACAGGAAAAGTATTTACAAGTGTTGTATCTACTGTTACAATTCTAAGTGTATCGTTGAAATATCGGACGGATATGCCGATATAATCCGTATAAGGATAATGATAATGGCTACCTTGATAGTTGGTATGTCCATCTTGTAGAGAACCAACAAATTTCTGCATAAGTTCATCAAATTCAACATTATTTTTTGTTTCCATGACCAATGGAATATAGGTTTGGTAAAGACTATCCCAATCAAAAGTCAATTGGTCATAGAATACGAAATTATATCTTACCTCAGACCAAAACATACTTAAAGCTAACAATTTATCTTTCATTGAAATTGTGTTTGGCTGACAATTGATAAATTCAATCCGTGTATATGCAGTATCATTATTGTACAACACGATAAAATCAATCGGTTTATTTATTTTTACTGTAAACTCAATAGAGTCAATATCTGATATGAATTTAACCTTTTTTGATCTTTTTGTCTTTTCGAAAGAATCGAATATCGTCAGAATATCTGGTTTTATTTCAGGCGCAATAATCCACTCACTAGATTGATGGTTTATCATATAATAAATCTGTTTTTTCGTAGAATGCAATACATTTTCTTTCTTCTGTGCCTTTCCTATCGCTAGTGTTCCTATTATCAACGCTATTATAATAAGATATGTCTGTTTATTTATCCTGAGTAACTGATTTGGTTTCATTTTTATTTATCTATTTGATTAATTGATTGATAATGTTGTTCTATGTGTTGTTCTATGACTTCTTCTATGCCCATTTTTAGACAGAAAGATTGAAAATCATCGTTTCTATTAAATTCCATCATCTTTTGGCTACATGGTCCCATGCATACAGGTAATAAAGAACAATTAATACAATATTCATTTTCAAATGTTGCATTTCCAAAACGTTTGGAATAAGTTAATATATTCCAGTCAATTTTGCCATCTGATAATAATATTCCGTCATGTGGATGTGTTGTAAAATTACGAGCAGTACATTTAAACACACGACCATCATAGTTAATAACAGCCTGATTTATTTTGTCCGCATAACAAACATGAAATTTTGTATTTAATTCAAAAAAATCTACATTAAACCCATTTGCTTTAAAATATTCTTTATTATCTTCTGCAGATACATATTTATGAAAAGAATCTTGCCATACTTGCTGAAAAGCAATACATATTTTTGATTTTGCTTTTTGAGAAAAACAATTCACTATTTCATTGATATCTTTCAAAGTCTCTTGTGTATAATTTATGCGAACCATAATAGTGTTTTTTCTATATTCAGATAACAAATTGATATTATCAATTATGGTTTGAAAAGTTCCTTCTCTATTTTTTAGAAATCGTATTTTATCATGCGTAGTTTGATTTCCATCAAGTGTAATTTGGAAATTAGTAATGCCTAATATCTCAAACAGTTTTGCTCTTTTTTCATTAATTAAATAACCATTTGTTGTAATTGAATTTAATAAATTAATTTGATGCTTGTTAAGTAATTTTTGTAATTCTATAGTCAATGGATATATGACCTCATCAAAATAAATCAACGGTTCACCTCCAAACCAATCAATTAATAAAGATTGTAAATTTCTTTCTTGAATATTTAAAGTAATATGATTAATAATAGATTGTATTGTATTTTTGTTCATGTGTCCTTTGGGATGATTTTCATAACAATACCAACAATGAAAATTGCATTCCAATGTAGGATTTATTGTTAAACGATACTGTTTTCTATCAAAAATAACTTTCCTATTCATTGTTTTGACATAATCTAATTCATTAAAGAAATCAGGAACAATAATGCCCAATTTATACATCGCATTAAACAAAGTTGGCTTATTTTTTTGAAGATTTTCTAAGTCTTGATTTATTAAAGCATAGTAGTTATCACGTGTTAATGCAAAGATAATTCTATTTAATAAATTGTAAATCACAATGGTATTGTTTTTTTCTTTAATATATATATATTTGTTTAATTTGTAACTCATAAGTGTAATTGCTTTTTAAAAAAAGAGATTATTCAACCAAGTAATTATAAAGTCAAATTATCAATACTACCTTTTTGAATAATCTCATAATAATAACTCATCTAAATTAATAGTAAGAATACACACACTACCCATTATCAAATGTAGCATTTCTGCGGTATAATTACATCTGCGTTTTTTATGTTATAGCTTTAACGAAAATGCTGCACTATATATTTGTGCAGATGATTGTACCTGAGATAAAGATTGTACTTGTGTAACTATATTGCATCTACATTTGCAACCTCCTATATTATTTATGTTTTTTAGTTTGATAACATAATCGGTGTAATCACAAATACAATTTGATACGCCATTTATATTATCTACTTCTCCCGAAATTGCAATTGCAATCGTCACACCTCCAACTATATTCTCTAGTTCTTCGTTTGTTAATTTGATTTGTTCTTGTATCGTTTTCATAATAATTAATTTAAATATTTACACTCAATGAATTATAAGAATTATAACTTGTCTTTGCTGACATAATTTGTGCTGTATATATAACAAGTGTTTTGCACGTACATTGACACGGATACGCCTTATTTATATTTGTGGCTCCTTGTACAACTTTATTAATATATGTACATTCACATCCTGATTGATTATTAAGATTGGTTACTGTTTGATCACTAGATAGCATAAATACAGCACCTCCCATAATTTCATTCATTTCATCGTTATCTAATCTTCCTTCTTCAATTTTTATTAATCTTTTTTCTATCTTTTTATTCATTATGATAAAATTTTATATTATAATTTATCCCGTTCTCGGAATGTCTATACACTCGTATAAACCAGCCTCACTGTGTTATTCGACTAATGAGAACCACAGCACTCTCAAATCATCTTCAATTATCATTTAGCGCTGCACAGAGATTTGCACAAACAGCAGCACCTTATTTTTCACCGAAAAACAAGGAAA
>JAIROC010000127.1 GCA_031257735.1 Bacteroidales bacterium
TATCGGGTTTCACCCCGTGCAACCGTTTAAAAAGAACCGCTTTGGCATCCTCTGCCTTTTTTCCCTTTTCCATGCCATCATTATATCATCCCCGGGGTTTTTAAACAAGTCTAATAAAAATTATTGAAATAATATAAACCATGCGCCTACGGTACAAAAATTATTTTGCCCCCAGTTTATTGTAACAGGCGGCATCCATGCCGCCTGAATTTTATTCACCTCAGCCAAAAAGAAATTATTAGATAAAAGATTGGAAACAAAGGCGGAGAACGGCTTCGCCGTCCACCGCCCCTCAATTTCAACTAAAAAAGTTATGTGTTTATTATCTTATAATCAAAATTTTGTAGAATCATACAACATTCAATAACAAAATCAAAACACCATTTTATATCATCCAAACATAAGGTTTCCCCCCGTTCGTTTAATACATAGCCTCCGGTTGTCTTTGCATACCCTGGAGACAACAAATCAAATTTTGTAAATTTCCGATAGTCAAAGCCAAAACTTAATATTTTTATCGCGGACTGCATTGCTGAAATAGATTCTTTAACATCATCAATAAACCTCCCCATTTTATCATTATCAATCTTCATAAAAAATGAAGTATGAAATGTCATATTACTACCAAAAAAGAATGGAGAACGGTATCCATAGTAGTATTCCACTTTACTTTCTTCATATTCCTCAAGCATTTGCCAAAAAGCCACTGTTATTTCAGAACTCGCATTTTTGTAATTTCCATTGTTAATTTCATGCTCTGCTTTTTCTAAATGTTCTTTTGCCGCCTTAATCATAACAAAGCTGACTAAAGAAATTGACTCAAAGTCAACGCTAAATATAGATTTTACATTGTCTGTAAAAAAGTTCAAACAAGAAACCCTAAAATACTCTACATCTGATTTTGATACCATTGTTCCATGATGCTTTAAATTGACCCTAGTTTTATTGAAACGACGCATACTTTCTATTTGTGAAATATTTACTTTTTGCTATAATTTATCAAAATAACCCATAAAATTTGCGCCTGATGCATTTATATTGAGATGTTCACACGCCAGTTGTAAAAATAATTCTATGGAATCATGGAATGATAACACAGCAACATTACATAAAGGCTCAGATTTACTTGATTGTTCAACCCCCGTGTTAAACAAAAATTTAATAAATGAAAGCCGCCTAAGAGATTCGATTTTATCAATAGCCATATTCTTCTCCCCTCATGTTTTTTTACTTCTTCCCTTTTCTCCGGTTGCAGTCTTTGCAGAGCATTTGCAAATTGTCTGCCTGCGTTTTTCCGCCTTCCGACCACGGCGTTATGTGGTCGCCTTCCATTTCGTTTATTTCAAAGTGTTCATCGCAAATGGGGCAAATGCCATCCTGTTTTTCATAGGCCGCTCGTTTTTGGCTTTCGGTAAAGGCCCGTATGTTTAAATATCTTTCGTCTTTGATGAGCAGGTAAGGGTATATGCCTGATTTTTTGGTAACGTCATCGTCCATCATCAGACGTTTAATTTCTTTTTCCATTTCAGCGGAATCAAATTTTTCTTTGCAAAACTTATTGTAAAGTTCCCCCCAGGCAATGCCTTTCATTTCTTTGCGGTATTCGGGGAAAATTACCTTTATCCAGTTGATGACATTCTGGAAATACAGCCACAGTTCATTGGCGTTGGCCTCGTGCTGGTTTTTTGACATATAGCCTTCAATTTTTCCGCCGCTGATCCAGTCAAGGGCGGTTTCTAAAAATTCCTGCCGGATTGCGGAGCCGTTTATATAGTCTTTCGCGATTTGGTATGCGGCGCAGCCTGTCTTGCTGAAATATCGTTTTGCATCGGTGAGCCATGTTCCAGTGTATGTAGCATTTTTCAATTCCTGTTCCGTTAGTTTTTCTCCCGCGATGTTAATAATTCTGAACCACGCCAATTTTTCACTGTCTGTCCCTTCGCAGAAATAAACCATCAATTTGTAGTTTAGGATTTGTTCCTGCTGATCATCGGTCAGAGTATGCCAGTAAATGTCATTTATGCTATATCCATCGTTAACATACTGACAGATTGAAATTGTCCGCTGCTGGCCGTCAAGAACTTCGTAACTGTCGCCGTTTTTTACCCAATACATGACATTCAAGGGAAAATTTTTACGGACTGTATCAATAACGTCATCCCGCTGCTTGTCTTTATAAACAAACTCCCGCTGATATTTGGGGCGGATATTGAGTTTGCCGCCGTAACCATAAACGCCTTCTTCCTTGTTATCAACATAATCGTTTACAAGGTCTTTTATCAATATTTCGTGCAGTTCAATTCTCATGTTATTTCCTTTTAATTAAAATACGGGCATAGGTTTCTTTTCCTTTTAGCGTGAATCTATGCCCATAATTTGGATTATCCTCAACATATCTATCTATGCCAATAATTTCAAATTGTTCGGGATTGTATTTATCAAGAAATGTTATAGGAACACCCATTACACCGTCATAATCCTGCGGAATGTTTTTTGTTTCACTTACATCTATCGCGTCATAGTTATCATATTTTGGATATTCCTTTTTGTTATAGTTTTTGAACAATATAAGGTCCTCATG
>JAIROC010000153.1 GCA_031257735.1 Bacteroidales bacterium
CGACAGTGAAAATCATGAAAAATGCGTACTAAATTGTCGCTAAAAAAATAGTACGCACGTATATGTTTAATGACAAGCAATATACAGGGATATAAAAAAGTAGGATTTTGGGTATTGCACAGTAAAAATCGTTCCTGTACTTTTGACGAAAATTTTGTATGATTTATATATGTAAAATTTAGAAAATTATAAATAATTATTAAATAAAAAATAGTATGAAAAAGTTTGGATTAATAGGAATGGCCGTCCTCGCAGTGGCAATTGTAAATGTAAATTTGAACAATAAAAGTTCGAATAAAAGTTTAAATGTATCAAAAATAGCCTTGAAAAATTCGGAGGCTTTGACTCAGGAAAATCAGGAAGATTGGCATTCGGGAGAATGTGGTACGGATGTATCATATGAAGAAGATTATTGGGGTTATATAATATCCGAAATAAAAGAATGTAATTTTTCTTATACCGGTTTCATGTGTGAATATGGTATCGTTACAACATATCAATCTCCATACTCCTCATCATATACGGTTGGCAGTTTTTCTATACAATATTGTCAGGGCTAGTTTATTGTTTGCTTAGAAATTAGAAATATGTTCCCCAAAGTACATTTTAAGAATGAAAAAAAACTTAGTGTCTTTGGGGAACTTTTATTTATTTACAAAATAATGAAAAAAAAAACATGTAACATATTAATAATGGCAGTATTGTGCGTAGCTTGCAATTCTTGTACCAATACAGATAGTCGGATAACATCTGTCAATAGTCGATATACAATAAATCTGGACTCAATACCGGAGGTCCAACATACCATGCTGTCATCCATATTCAAAAAGGTGAAGACAATTATACTTGAAACAACTGAAGAATCTCTTATAGGAAGGATTTCTGACATGCAAGTATATAAAAATTATATATTTATACTTGACCGTCATTCTTCTCACAAATTATATACATTCGATACGACAGGTAAGTTTGTTCGTGTAATAGGAAATATTGGTAATGGTCCCGGCGAATATATGTATCTTCGCAGTTTTACGATAGACCCGAAAAAAGAAGAAATTTATTTACTCTATCTCAATAAACGCATAAACAAATATAATATTGAGGGTGAATTTATTAATGCGATAACTATGGATGGGGGGGTTTCTAATCACATACAATATCATAATGATAAATTATATGTTGATTCTTATACTGATTATATGTTAAAAGAAATTGACCCGAAAACAGGTAAAGAAACCAACCGTTTTTTAAAAAGGGATAAGTATAATAAAGGATGGAATGAATCATCATTTGTATCCAATGGGGGAGGGTTTATGTCAAAATTGAGCAAATCACCAAAATTCAGAGACTTGTTTACCGATACTTTTATTGCTTTGAATGATAACCGGATAGAACCCTATATTACTTTGCAAAGTAAATATCTTGTAACACATTCGGATGTAGAAAGAGTAAAGAAGAATGAAAAAGAGTTTTCAAAACGACTTGCCATATTTAAGGAAAAAAATAAAATATTTTTTTTTAAATGTTATTTTGAAACTAAAAATCATATCCACTTTGCATATAATCACGGATATAAAGTATACACTGTACTTCTCGATTTACAAACTCAATCTGTAATTAAGACGCGTCTGTTCAATGATTTAGTATTTGTTCAAAACACAAAGATATCTTTACCATCTATGCTGTTTGATTTTTCTACTTCCGAGGGAGTTTATGAATGGTTAAATGTACAGATCGCAATTGAAAAGATGAATTTTTTCGAGAATATTAAAAATGGTGATTTATCGCCAAATTTAGATAAATTAGAGGAATTGAAAAAATTACCGGAAGATTCCAATCCTGTAATTTTTTATTATTCGTATGACTGAGGATATCAAAAACGTGAAAACATTTTATAAATACATCTTATTATTCGTAACTTTCTTTTATTGTTATTCCTGTAGCAATAATAATAAAGAAGCAGGAAATATAATAAAAGAGTGGATGGGTAAAGTGATTATATTTCCTGATATTAAACCATATACTACTCATTTAAATCTAAAAGATTCTTTAAAATATGTTGTACCCCGCGATAAAACACACAAAATATTACTTTATGTAGACTCCACAGGATGTACAAGTTGTAAGATTAAATCATATATATGGAAAACATATATAGAAAAAATATATTCACAGGTAGATTTTTTGTTTTATATTAAACCTAAAATAAAAGAAGAAATACTGTCTTTACTTGAACACGACAGATTTAATTACCCAATCTTCATTGATGATAAAGATGAATTAAACAAATTGAACCGTTTTCCGAATAATTCGATGTTTCAATGTTTTCTGTTAGATAAAGACAATAAGGTACTCGCAATCGGTAATCCCGTCCATAATAATAAAATCTGGGAATTATACAAGCAAATCATAACAGGCGAAATATCGGACAAACCTCCTGTTACCACTGTCGAGCCGGAGTCAACCGAAATAGAGTTAAACGATTTGCAAATCGGCAAAACTTCAGAGACAGTATTTTCGTTAAAAAACACAGGCAAAGAACCTTTGATAATACAAACGGTAAACGCTTCCTGTGGCTGTACTGTTCCCGAATGGGACAAACAACCGGTAACAGCAGGTAAAAGCGCCAAAATAAAAGTACAAATCACGCCCGAAGAAAAAGGATATTTCAACAAGACGGTTACAGTTCACTGTAATACCGAAGAAGGGCAGATTTTATTAAAAGTTAATGGAACAGTAGAATAAATATTTTTTAAAATTATGAGTAATAACATTCACAATCAAAGTATTCCCAAGGATAAAATAGAAGTAGCATTGGGAAAAATCGACGAAGCGACAGAAGTTCTTCGTCCGTATCTTTATCCGCTGAAGCCG
>JAIROC010000199.1 GCA_031257735.1 Bacteroidales bacterium
AAAGAAAACAAAAGAAGAAAAAAAGATATGCAAGTTAAACAGCAATGTAGCGGCGGCTGTCAAGGTTTTTTGGAAAAATACTACCCAAAGCGAAGCGGAGGGTGGAGATTTTTTCAAAAACCCGCAGGGCTTGACCTTTACTGCCGGTAAGCGGAATTGCTAACTTTGCATACTCTTTTTTTCGGGCAAAATATCACTGCCTTAAATTTCCATATTTCCATTTTGGCGATTTGGATATTTGGCAATTTCAAAATCCTGCGTGGTAACGCAAATTAAATCAATTTTCAACTGTTTTAGGGGGGGGTGGGGGCTGGTGTAGGCGTAGCCAAAAACATAATAAATTGACTTATTGAAGATTAAATATCTGGCAATTAACCTAAATTTAATATTTTAGAATGGGGAGTCTTCCTGATTTTATATTTTCGAACTGCAATTGTCCATATTTAGTCATAACTTTATCATAATCAATGAAATTTTTAGAAATAAAATAAATCCCGCTTGCCACAGCACCAATCGGTCCAATAAATCCTATTCCTGTAAATACAATATCCATCGAAAATTCTCCACCTGATATTTCTCCATTAGCAAACTGTACACCAGATACTACAATAGTAGCACCAGACGCGGCTATGCTACCATAGTTCAAGTACTTATTCACTCTTGCCATTTCTATCACACTATTCTTGAATTTCAATACTTCTTGCGAAGACATATATTGGTTGCCTCTCCAATGCAATAGACTACCCAATTGTTCTTCACCTTTATAAATATATTGAAACTTTCCATTCTTAATTGCTTGAGCAAATTTCTTTGTATCAAAAATATCTATTCCTACACCTAAATTAAATAAATTACCAATTCCAATATCTGCTAAAGAAATAATCTTACCTTCATCTTGTTCAATGCTCTCTATTAGATAGTTTTCAATTTCTCTATCTATATGATAAGTTTCTAATTTATTTATTTCAAATACTATTTTATAATATCCTTTTACATCAGGTGTCAAATCATCATAATTGAATGAAGTCTCGACAATACGCTCTTTTTCTTCTTGCAATCCCCTATTGTATAAAGCCCAACACTCTTCACATCTCATTCCATCTATGGCTAGTAACCAAGCTGGACGTCCGTTTAGATAAACCATTTTTGTATCCTTATAATGATTTTTGAAACTTTCATAACATCTCATCCAACAATCATGATCATCATTTTGAGCACAAACGGAATTATTAATACAAAGCACAAATAACCCCAAAAATAATATTTGCTTGTTTGCCAGTATTCTGAATAATTTTTTCATCTGTTTAAATTTTATAAGTTATTGAAATTCAATCATACCCTTGTGTGTCAAAAAATGCTTTTTGTCATGGGTGTTTCATTTTTAATATTACAAGTGCAAAAATACAAAAATGTTTTGAATCAGCAAATAACAGAATGTCTAAAAAAATATTTTTGGGGTTTCAGGGGGCAGGAGTAGCCGCGAATGACGACCGAATGAACGCTTGGCAGGGAAAACAAGCCGCCACGCCCACTGTGAGTACCTAACGGAGCGTAGCGAAGTGCGTTGGAGCGCAACGTGGAGTGTGGCGGCGGTGCTTGCAAGGGCGGCTAAAAAAATACTACCCGAAGCGTAGCGAGGTGTGGAGATTTTTTTAAGCCGCTTGTCTTGCCCTTGCAAACATGTTTTTCCTGCCTAAGTGAATGAGGAAGGAATGCCGCTTTACCTGCGTTGTTTTGTGCGGAGGCATATTCATAAAGAGATTTATACCGATAATTTTTAAAAAGAATATCCCAGGAATGGATGAAAAATGACCTAGAGTCGTGGTATTTGGCAAGATAAGGAATGAAAAATAGGATTGGTAATTGCCTTGCCAATCCTATTTTTTGAGAGAATTATCCTTGAGGAGGATATGGATCAGACTTTTTGGGATAAGTTCTTTCTTCCTGAATTTGTCCATTCATTTTATGGATTCTCACAGAGGCACTTGGTTGATTCTTGGCTATCTCTATTGTTTTTTGAACAACTTCACCCTTTGTGTTTCCAACAACAGATGCTCTTTGGCCTTTTTCAAGTTTACCTTGCCATCCATTTCCCGTTTTTGTAACATGATAATTTTTACGCATATATATAAATTTTAAAATTAAACTCTAGAAACAATACGTGCTGCCGTTTTTATGTCAACAGTTTGTACGCCTATTGATTGTAATGTTTGTCTCATATCGTTGAACACCGGTTCTTCATTGTTGGGGTCAAAAATTGTAAGTATTGCAGTAAATGGAACTCCATGCTGGGGAATTTTTTCCCCATCCCGAGTAAGATACTCTACATCTAAACTCCAGTCAGTAGAAGTACCTATACCCCGAGGGAATTTCTTCTCATAAACTTTTATAGGACTCCATTTAAAAGAATGTTCTATCTGATCTTTTTCATAAAGGCCTCCATCTCCAGTTTCGGGAGTATATATAGCATTTAAGCGACCTAAATATCTCCCATTACTCTGAAGTTGCCTTAATCGGGCATCTATATTAACTCGTATGAATTCAGAGCCATATCGATAGTTCAAAGGGGGCGTACTTACAATTGTTAATTTCGCTTGACCTGTACATTTACCATTTTTTACTAAGCACGAAGGCCATGAAAAGCGAAAATTTAATTTCCTTCCAACTGTAATTCGATTTGCAAACACTAAGGTAATCGCATTATCTCCCCCTTCTAAAATTTCTTGAGTACTTTGAGGCATCCCAAAACCAACTAAATGTTTAGCAACTGTATTGAGTTGTCGATTATTAAACGGCTCTGGCAATATGGCATGATGTATAGAAAGGGCAATTAGTGTTTCTCTGGACACATCGCCTTCGATTGCATTTTCAAGACTTGCAATAATTTTAGCCACATTAGGAGCTGCATAGCTTGTTCCACACCCATCTTCAATATGTCCATGTTCATTAATAGAAAAAAGTCCATGCCCTTCTGTATGATGTTTTGTTCCTGATCCACCAATGTGGGCTAAATCTGGCTTTAAGCCAGTTCTAGAACCTATACCTCGACAACTATAATTGCTTAGTCCATAAGGTACAATTCCGCTCATATCTGGTGGATTAAGAGCGGAGACACTGATGTTACGACAACTTTCAGCGGGAACTTTTAAAGAATCATTTCTTGTAGCAACAAAAGTTTTTAAAACTTCTACCGGATCAGAAGGCCACTCTTTTCTTGCATGACGAGGATGGGTATTTCCTGCGGATATGATAAAAATAACGTCATTATCTTCTGCTATTTTATCCAAAATTTGGGCAGGAACACTATAGCCACTTGACGTAACATGTTCTTCAATATTAAGGCTAAAATTAAAAATACGTACACCTGTTCTAGCCTTTAAATTTTGTACTGCTATTTCTAGTTCATTAAAAAACTCCAACGGTTTTGAATAGTAAGAATCATAAAACCGGGAAGGATAAATGTCTAAATCAATAATGTGGCAACCATTATTTTCTTTACATACTTCGCTACCATTTAAATCTTTACCTATAACAGCTAATCCAGCAATAAAACTTCCATGATGTTCATTTTTATCATCTGGGCTAATAAGTCCCCATCGGTCTTGAATCCAGTCCCCAAAAACATCTGAGACACCTCCATCGACAATACATAATTTAGGATAACTAGTATTACTGTCAAATATAGGCATTGTAGCAGGAGTTCCTCTAAGGGATGAGCTGGATACTCTACTTTTGGTTATTATTGGGGGTAGTGCCACTCTTTTTACAAGAGGATGTCTATCTAAAAAATCCAATAATTTAGCATGTATTGTAGTATCTAAATTTACAGGTTTTCTATTAGTGTTTTTTGTTGCTGATGATTGTATTGGAAACATCTGGACAACAGGAGTACCTCCTTCTTCCAATTTTATTCCATATAAGACGGCAGCATCTTTATCTTGCCTTATTTTGAGAGCAAATAAACCAGAACCAAAGGTTTCCAACCCGTTAATAAAACTACTGAAAAGTCTTCTTTTTGGTATGGTCAATGTGTCCCAATCCTTTTTTGCTGGTGGATCATCAAACAATTCGATAATATAAGCCCCTCCTGAGCGTGGGTCAGAAAGCCATTCTATCGCTTCGGTAATAGAAAATTTCCGCTTATCGCTTTTTGTATGTGCCGAAATATGATCTACTGCACCTATTTCGCTTCTCATACGGCTAGGATTGGAAAGCTCTTTGCCATCAACTAATTTTTTCCGAGTTTTTGTTTCGACTCTTCCCATGCTAGAAGAAACACGATCAATGCTTTCCGGAGTTAATTCAACATATAATTCGCCTAATTCTCCTGCTCCTACAATAGGAGTAATTACTGGATTGAACATTGCTTTTGAAGGGCGATGGCTTTTGGCTAAAGCAGATTGCCTCAAAGTAATTTTTGCATATGAAACAGGAGCAAATTCATTACTTACTTGCATATCCTTGATTTCTTGCAACTGTTGGGAAAGGGAATCTCTATGCTCAATAAATTCAGTATCTTTATCTTCATAAAAATCAGTAAATGAGCCACCACCCGGATTTTCCACATCCTCAATGAAGTTATTGGTATTTAATACCACTTGAATCGGACTATTTGCCATAATGTTTATTTTTAATTATTTCATTTTCGATTTCAGCTTACTCAACGAAGAAGTAGTCATGCCGAATAAAGGTGCAATATCAACCTGTTTGAAAGAATACTTATCGTCTTCAATCAGAGCATTAATAAATTCTTCATCGCTATTTAATATTATATTTCTTTTCTTCTCATTTACGCGTCCAGAGTTTAATAGCGCAAATTGTTTTACGATAAGGGATATTGTCATATCTTTATCAACAACAGAGGCTCTTTTTATCCATTTTGCCAACATTTCAACATCAGCCCCTGTGGAATCTTCTAAACACCAAGCAAATAGTTTCATTTCATTATCTGCAAATTCTAATGGTCGCAAAAACTTTCTCAACAAAGAAATAGAGACTGTTAGAGATGGCTTCGGTATTTCAATTTGAATATCAAATCTTCTCCAAATAGCGGGATCTAATAATGTTTCGTGATTAGTAACACCTATGGTAAACCCCCTATCTTTCCTGCTATCTAGACATTGTAGCAGTGTATTTACAACCCTTTTAACTTCTCCAACTTCTTGTGGATCATTCCGAAGTTTTGCTATTGCGTCAAACTCATCAAGCAGAAGTACACAATTATATCTATCTGCAAAAGCAAATAAATTTCCAATATTTTTAGCCGTAGTTCCTAAAAAAGACGACATTAAACCTTCCAATCGAGCTAATACCACAGGTAGTCCGATTTGTCGGGCTATCCATTTAGCTAAATGCGTTTTTCCTGTTCCTGGGAGTCCATAAATTAAGCATGAACTAGCTGGATATGCTTCAATTTCTAATAGTTTATCGAATTTAGTCCATTCGGTAATAATAGAATATATTGCTTCTTTGATATTGTCTTCAAAAATAGGGATTTCACTAGGCAGGTCGTCTCCAAAATGTATTTCAGCCAAAGGAGTAGAAGTTTCTTTATCAACAGGAAGAGGCGTTCTAGATGTTAATTCATCTCCTTTTCCAATAGCAAAAGATTGTTTAATTTTACTGGGGGTCATCTCAAGTGATTTTTGAGACGATATTAATAAGGATTCAAGAGACTTAGCTTCTTTATTGTGTCCCTCTTTTTTTAAAGCAGTTTGCAATCTTGTAACCTGCTGCACTACGGCACTATTGGGTGTAGATAGTGCAGATCGACAAAGAGCCTGTATAATGTCAAAGTATTCCATCATTATTTACTGATTTTATTCCGCTGCAAAGATACAACAAATTTCCATATATGTAATATTAATTTCCGAAAAAATGATATTTATTTCCATGTATGATATATATATTTCCTTATTATGATTTTACGATCGCCGCTATAGTGGCTTTTATCATAATGTAATATCTAAACATGAACGAATTAAGTCATCCACCGTCAACTCCTTTCAAAAATGCTTACGGCACTTTTTATATTCCCATTTTGATTTTTAATCATTTTAAAATCAAGAAATATAGACATAAATTCAAATCAACAATCGGATTTAATACGATGATTCCAACAGACAACATTGCTTCTTACGCCTCTTTTTTCGCATAACTTCCATGTGCTTGTTTAATTAGCAAATTGTTATTGACAAACTTTGTGAGTCATTTGTTTGCGGTGCTTTCTGGAATTTGTAACTGTGCGGCAATCTCGTTATACTTTGCTTTCTCAAATTGTTGAGGCAATGCCTGAAACAGTGCCATTGTAAGATTGCTGGGCTGCGTTGGCGTGCTTTCAGCGGGCAAAGCACTGAAAACTTTTGCTGCGTGTTGTACGAGAATTTTCACCATTTCCAAAACAGTATTGAAATCAGTATCACTGCACACAAACGGCGTTTTATAGTGATTGGTTTGCATAAAACGCAGTGCTGAAAAAATCATTGCAATTCGAAAAGTGATTAGTCCTAAACGCCTGACGGTAGCCAAATAATCAATGCCACAAAGACACAAGTATTGATTTTGAGTTTCGGAAAAATAGGTGTTAAATTGCTGTTGCTGTGCTTTGGTGAGGCAAAAGCGCAATGGCTCGGATTGTTGTAAGATTTTGTAAAAATCGAAAAACTGATTGCCAAGACTGCGGAAATAGTCGTCAAGGGTTTGGCTGTCATCGCCCGCAAAAACATCTTTCCACACAGGCAGGATATTCATATAGTAGAAGATAAAACGACTAAACAAGCCGTTTTCAGCACTTGGAACGAGCGCTGAAACTTGCTTGGGTGTTCCCGATAGCAGTGCCGAAAGGCGCGGCATTACCAATTCCACATACTCACGGTCTTTTCTGCGATTGTAAGATATAGTTTCGTGGTGGAATGCTTTACGGAAACCATCTGAATAATTGCCGTGTTCGCTCTTGAATGTTTGTGCGAGAGTGTCGCCCTCTGTTTCAAAAATCAATCCTATGCCCTGATTATCGTTGAGGTTTTGAAACAAGCCGGTAGAACTGTTATTTGCCGG
>JAIROC010000222.1 GCA_031257735.1 Bacteroidales bacterium
CAGTATCCTGCAATCGTTAGAAGACACAAACTGTTTGCTGGGTAGCGATTTGTACAACAATTCCCTGTCATATTACCGCAGTTTGCGCGAAGCTGCGAAAGTAAATGCAGTCGGAGCATCAACCAAGTACAGCGACCTGAAACAACAATTTCCGGGTCCCGGACGTAAAAGTAAAAAAACGACGGATTCCGTGAATGAAGGTTGAGATGAAAGGGCGTCCGGAAATACATTGAAGGGTGTCCGGAAATACATTGAAGGGTGTCCGGAAATACATTGAAGGGTGTTCGGAAATACATTGAAGGGCGTCCGGAAATACATTGAAGGGCGTCCGGAAATACATTGAAGGGTGTTCGGAAATACATTGAAGGGTGTTCGGAAATACATTGAAGGGTGTTCGGAAATACATTGAAGGGTGTCCGGAAATACATTGAAGGGTGTCCGGAAATACATTGAAGTGCGTCCGGGCATAAAGCGCTAATGATTTTTTTTTGAAAAATTGCGCGTATTTTTCCCCGCTCATACGTCTTATATATGTAAGAAAATATTAATTGAAAGAAAAAGATAAAAATTGTAAACAAACAGAAAAAGAAAAAAATGAAGATTATTCGCCACATATTAATGATTTTATCGCTTTGCAGAGAGTTTTTGTCGATGCGGAGCATAATCGTTGTATATAGTTGCGAATCTCCGAAATCCGTTTGTTGGAAAAAAGATTTTTTATTTTTGAAATCGCTTGTTATTCTGAGGTGCATGTCCGGTATAGTATTTGCCGACTGTTTAGATACGCAAGCGATTTTATTTGGCTGTTGGGGAAAAACAACTTTACCTGAAGTAGCCTTTACCATATTCCCTTGTTGGTAAAGGCGATAACGACTAAAGGTTGTCGAAACATAAAAATTAAAGATTCCGACGCCCAGAGGGAAAACATGAGGGTGAACATGAAAAAAGAAACTAGAAAATTTTTTATAAACATTTAAATTAAGAAAGTAATGAAAAAAATATGTGTTTTAGGCGTATTAGTAGTCGCAGGAGTAGTGACGTTGAATGTGAGTATAAATTCACAAAAAAGATCCAACTTGTCTGCCATTTCTATGACAAACATTGAAGTGTTGGCAACTGAAGCTAGTGGTCCATGTCCTAACGCAGCTAGACAGTGGGATCCACCAGCTTGGTTTTATGATGATCACAATTTTGTTATATGTGGTAGCTGTTCTGTAGGAGAAGGTCATAGCATTATATATGGTTGTTGATTGATTAATTAATAATAGTCAGCCTTAATTGTTTTTCAGAATAGTTGCTATACAAGTTCGAAAACAGTGAGGCTGACTTTTTTAATCATTTAAATTATAAAGTTATGCAAAAAAAAATAATATATATGATATTTATTATTGTCTGTTTTTCAGGATGCAAAAGGACAATAAATGACAATTCCATAATAAAAAATTTCAAATTTTCTTACAGTATTGCGGGAAAAGAGATGACATTGACTACAGATATATTGTTCCCAAAAATAATGTTATTGCTTACTGATACAGCAATAGCTGTGACAGAAAAACGCGATGAATATACTCTCAGAATACTAAAAACAGGAATTGATTCGATATACTTAGCCGATAAATTAGGTAGAATTGGACAAGGTCCCGGCGATATGATTTCTTCAATAAACAGTATTCAAAAAGATAATCATAACCTGATTGAAGGTATATGGTTGGCGGATATTCAATCTATGAAGTTTTTCAGGTATAAACCAAATTCTTATATTTTAGAAAACAATCCTGTTGATGTAAAGAAAATGTCGTCGCAAGTATTTCCATGTAATAAAAGTTTTATGTTAAAAAATTCCGATATGCTGGGTATTTCCTCATCTATTAACAATCAGATTTTTATTTATTCGGGCGAAAACAATGCTTTGCAGGGATACGATTTTTATCCGATATATCCAAATCCGTATGACTACTTAGTGTCCAAAACAGTTTATTCTGCCTATTTAGGTTTAAAACCGGACAAGTCGCATTTTGTTTTGGCTTATCAGTGGTTTCAATCTTTGTGTATTGTATCATTGGATAAATTGTCCGAACCCGTGTATATAAAATTCAAAGACACTCCTTTTCCTCAGTTCAATTCTACGGATCAACGGGCAAATATAGAAATCATCAAAAATCTCCCCTTGCAATATATTAATCTATATACCACAGATAATCACATATATGTTTTATATGCAGGAAAAAAGGGAGACGAATTGGAAGTCCATTCTCGTGAAGCATTATCTAAGGGAGTATCTATACATGTTTTTAATTGGGATGGTACGGCTCTTTGTATGTTGAATTTAGATCGTATAATAAATTGTTTCTGTGTTGATGAAAAAAATAAAATTATATATGGAATAGATCCGACAGGAGAAAATAATTCAATATTATACAAATTTGATATACCGGAATTTAAATAAATAATTAAACACAAAATAAGATGAAAATTTTTACATGTAAGTCAAACATTTTAATAATCATAATATTCGTTTTGAATTTGATTATTTTTGACCTGTCTGCGCAACAAATCGTTTTAGGAACTATCAATGATACGGCAGCAAAAGCGCAGACAAATGTCATACCTGGAGTAGAGCTTATAGAATATGTTGGAAATACTTCGTCATCTAAAGGTGCAATCACTGGAATTGTTTATAAATTAAATAACTCCAAACATAAGCCGACAAAAGTCATTAAACCGCATTTATATCGTGTCTCAGGGAAAACAGTAGGAGAAGAATTGTTGCCGACGAATGTTTCTCCAGTTAATGTTACTTCCAAAGGCAAACGAATTACGTTGCAAGTCGATATCTCGAAATATAACATTGAATTACCTCCGGATGGCGTATTTATTGGAATAGAATATATTGGTACAAATCCTGCAGATAAAAAAAAGGTTCATCCACTTACCGTGTGGCGCAATGAATTTAATACATCCTCATTAAGTTATTCGAAGTATAATAATGTGTTTGATAAAGATTCTCTTACCTTTTCACGGGGGTTTTGTTTCGGTATTCAAATTAAAAGTGAATGAAAAAGACACTGTTTTTATTTTTGATTTTGACTGTATTCGCCTGCAAGGACAAAAAGTTAACAGAAGCTCGACAAATTGTCAGTGAATGGGTGGGGAAAGAAATTCATATGCCTGATAATGTTCTATGCACTATAATGGGGAAGGATACAGTCTCGGATGCATGTCTCGCTTTAATGGATGCGGAATACAAAGTATTGCTGTATGTTGATTCGTCGGGATGTAGCAGTTGTCGGTTAAGATTATTCCAATGGAAAACATTGATGTCGGAATCCGACAGTTTGTTTCGGGAAAAAGTAAGTTTTCTGTTCTTTTTCCAACCTAAAAGTAAAAAAGAATTAGACATTTTATTTTGGAGAGAACAATTCAATTATCCGGTATTTATAGACATGAAAAACAATATCAACCGAATAAACCATTTTCCCGCAAAACCCGAATACCAATGTTTTCTTCTTGATAAAGACAATAAGGTACAAATGATCGGCAATCCCGCATCAACTCCGAAAATGTGGAATTTATACAAACAAGTCATTTCAGGGCAGCAAACACAAACGGTAATACCTGTAACAAGTGTTTCAATTGAGCAATCCGAAATAGAATTAAAAGATTTGCAAACCGGCAAAACTTCGGAGACGACATTCAAATTGAAAAACACAGGAACACAACCTTTGATAATACAAATGGTGAACGCTTCCTGCGGTTGTACCGTTCCCGAATGGGAAAAACAACCGATAGCAGCAGGGAAAAGTACTGAAATCAAAGTGAAAATCACGCCCGAACAGAGCGAGTA
>JAIROC010000387.1 GCA_031257735.1 Bacteroidales bacterium
CCGAAATGACCTAACCCAAAACAAACCCTGTTTCCGTTAGCAACCTCTTCAATGGCGATGTCTGTGATAATTCCCAAAGAGGCTTTTAATGTAGCGGCATTCAAGTCTGTACGTCGAGATACAGCGATGTTTATCAAATCATCTTCTGTCAAGTACTTAGGAGATACTACTCGACCAAAACGGTCATCTTTACGTTCTGTAATAATCAGATCGTGCAATTCTACAATTACTTCATTCTTTTCTGTTGTTGCCATATTTTACCTAATTTTAATTTAAAAAACATTTGATTATTAATTTTAATTTTGTCTATAAAAATAGCCTTTGCTGTATGCTTGAGAGCATTCGGCAAGGCTATAGATTGTTTCTGTTTGAAAAGGATTTTTCTTGCATACATCCATTGAGGATAAATATACAAGGCGCAAAAAATTATTGCTATTACTAAACTTTGTCTGAACAAAGTTAGTACAGTATTTATATATAATGTAACGCTTATCTGCGTACAAGGGAAAGACGTAACTAATCGATATTCTATAGAGAGAGAGATAGTATTGGATACTAACGTATAGTAGCGTATAGTATAGAGAAGAGAAGAGAAGAGAAGAGAAGAGAAGAGAAGAGAAGAGAAGAGAAGAGAAGAGGCCTCGCGCGCACGCGAAAACTCCGCTTAAAGTTAAGCGTAGATAATCAGCATCATCGCAACGAACACACATAATTTTCCCCCCAGCGGGAACACAATATTGGACACTATTTTGACCAATTTTTATCACTTCTACTAACATATATTACTCACGTTTTAAATATTTATTCTTTCCTGTAATTATTTTGCTGCAAAGGTACAATATTTTTTAATACTAACAACATTTGTGTAGAAATATTTTACCATAAGTGAAGTTCGGGCTAACTCTTTTTTATAATCTATTGTAATAGTGAGGTGTATAAAATATGCGAGGTGTACGATTTAACATTTATAGGGAAAAATTTAATATATGTGACATACGATAGATAAATGTTCCCCCCCCTTATTATGAGTTATCATGCACTAAATAAACATTTTATCATTATTTTGTCAGAAGAGAGAAAAAGTGAGTGTTATGATGATTTTGCTCTATTTTCGCTACGTTTTGGCTACTTCATGGAAAAAGTTGAAAAAAAAAGCGAAGAGAGTTATGAGTTATGAGTTAGGTTGACGCACGAAACCGCCTAATCAACGCCGTCATTGCAGGGAGCGCTTTCGAAACAATCAGCACATCATTGCGGGCTACCAATGACGAGATTATTCATTTTACACATATTCATCTATCTAAATATGCTCCTCTCGGCGTAATTTTATGTGAACAGCAAAGGGCTGAAAGCCCGAAATCAATAGCACAGGGCAACGCCCTGTGTAACGTAACACCCTAAAACTAAGCCCTGAAAGGGCGTACTCTCTGATCTGACCCGTATGAGCAGCGCAGCTAATTATGAATTATAAAGTATTTTGTTTGCGTCAGCCAATTTTCAATTTTCAATTATTGAAGGGCGTTGCCCAATGCTATTGATTTACGGCTTTCAGCCGTTTCTGTTTCTCACATATCGTAAACTGTGCATAGTATAAACATCATTTTCTTTTGTTTATTTGAAAGATATACCTCCTTACAATGACCGCGTTGATTAGACGTTTTCGTGCGTCAGCTAATTTTCACCCGCAAGAGCAGCGGAGCTAATTTTCAATTATTGAAGTGTTTCAATTAAAGAAAAGGGCTACCCATTACTGAGCAGCCCTAGATTATCCTTCAATTATTAATTGTTAATTGGTTACGTTAATTATTAATTGCTTCACAAGGCGTTGACCTTTGTATTCCATGGAATAGAAGTAGACACCTGCAGCAAATGTATTTGTATTTAGTTCTATGCTATTTGTGCCATGTTCTGTATTTATGGTCTTGGAATACAATAACTGTCCACTGATACTGTGTACGTGGAAAACAACTTCTCCTGCTTCGGGTATGCTGTAATTTATACGCGTACTGTTAGTAGCAGGGTTAGGTATGTTTTGACCCAGCGTAAAAGAGTTGGTCGTTCTTAATGATGCTATTCCTACATTATTATAATTTGTTCGTCGTGTAACAAATAGCGTATCATCTTCGGGATAATTATCCGCATTGTTCAAATAAACTCTTATGCAGTATACAGAATCATTGGGGACAGTATATTTTTCTGTAAAAGTAAATATTCTATTGGAAGAGTGTTCAACTTTAGAAATAGTCCCAGCAAGCATGTTCAAGATTTGTCCATTCAAGTCTTCTATATGTGCTGTAACATATACATCTTCAAATTGATTAAGATCATCCGTATTTTTCACAGAAATAGTTAGGCTTTCTATTGAATCTACTTTATCCTCTTTATCTTTTGGAGGATTATTCATTCCTGTTATGGATAGATTATGCATATCTATACATTCGTATGTAACGTTAGAAACGTTTATCAATGCAGGATCACATTTCAACGACGCTTTTACCAGTACCTGATATTTTACATCCGCAGGAGCAGTATATGGCTCTTCAAAGGTGTATTCAATACTGTCCCCTGCAAGTAAATTTATCGTTTTAGATTCCTTGACCGTTTGTGCAGAATTATCTCCTGTTATATGCAATTCCAATTCTATGTCCGAAAGATTTACATTTCCGATATTGGATAGAACAATTTCCTGTTGAACTTGCGCTCCTTTTTTAAAACAATCTTTCTCTCCGGTTAAAGACTTTACAGTTACAGCTAACTGTGGGTGCATATCTATCACAACAGTAGCCGTGTCATTTAAAGGATTGTTATCTATGGGAGAGGTCAGATACATTTTGATGCTACTTATATCGGTCAAATCGACATCGGTTTTAACAGAAACAGTATCGAATGAAATTCCGGGCATAAGTTTTGTCAGCGGATAAGTAAATGGTTGTTGAGAACCGATTTGTATCGTCAGACTTGTCCCTTTGAGATCGATACTCTGATTGACAATTGTTCTTAGGATGGCTTTCAATTCTTTATTTGTCATATTGCAAATGTCCATTTCGGGTGATATAACTATTTCTGATATTGCCAAATCCGGCGTTGAGGTAATCGTAATATGATCTATATACTGAGCAGATTGCGAATTGTACCTGTTCATTGATTCAAACTGTATTAATACACATTGTGCATTTGTATATGGTCTTAAATCTACCGTATATTGTTGCCAACCTGTAGAATCTGCTCTTCTGTATAAAGTCATAACAGTAGTTGGGAGGTCATCTACAATAATATTTATGTCCGTATAAGATTTATCTAAAACATGAGCTGTTGCATCATGATAATACCAGAATTTCAATTCAGGATCAATTACTCCATTCAAAGCAAGCTGACGGGTAGTTAATAATGCCATTGCCCCATAATGTCCTACATATCTCAACATCCCAATGCCTGAAAAGGGCAATATTTGCAATGTTGTATCCGTGTAAGGCATCCATGCTTCCTGTCCCAAATCTTTAACAGGAGCAGACAAAAATTGAACAGGCATTACAAAATCATCACTACTGAAATTTTCATTTACAGGCAAACTTATTCTGTTTGAAATATAGGTATCATGTAGCGTATCATCGTAAATAACATTATCAATCGAACTTGTCAGCCATGTTTTGAAATCGTATACGCCAGTATACATGACGGATAGAGCAGACATTATTTCAACGGTATCAAATTTTCCTGCTTCCAAAATCCCCGTACTTTTAGTTATAGAAAACGTATTCGTCATTCCTGAATTGCTTACTTCAGCTGAAAAGGTAACGGGATACTGTGAAAAATCATAATCGTTTGTTCCGAGATTAGCTATCAGAACCTGTACAGGAACATAATTCGGAGTACATAATTCGTCTGAGTTATTCACAGGACTTACTATTTCCAATATACTCAAATTATATCCTGTGTAAAGATTTGGGGTCAATCTTTTTGTAATTTTTATATTGGGACGATTGTATGATCGCTCCCCTGTATATGAAGATGGAAAGAAATCGTCGTCCTGAAAATTTACAGTCATATAATAAGGAGTAGCCGTATGTGCCCAATTGTATGAGAGACCTACATAAGTTCCGTTTTGATGCTCCCAAAAGATTTCCAAATTCTTATTGGCAGGCAGAAAAAATGGCGTCGTTAAAACGATTTCTACCCAACCAGGTCCTGTAGCTCCTGTCTGTCCTGTCCAAACTTGTGTTGCTCCATTGGAAGAAGGGTCTATATAACCGGTATTTTGTATAGAATCATCTACTGCCCGCATATAACAAATCTGATTAGGAATATTCCATGATGATGAAGAAACATACTGCCACGCTATTTTAGTAATGTAAACTCCAGATGGTGTAGCTTCTGGACATATTTCTCTATACAGATAGGTTTGACGAGACCAACTATAATTGTAATACAGCGCCATTGGCGTGTACGTATTGGTTATTGTTCCCTCCCCAATAATAAGAGAGTCAATGAAAAATCCTGTGAATTTAATAAATACCGAATCTGTTATGGTAGAAGTAGTTTTCATAGTATCGGATACAGTAAGAGAATAAATTATCTTGCTGTTATAGTATTGTTGAGGGATGCTTACTGTCCAAATATCATTACTTTCTAATGTCATGAGTAGTGTGTCATACAAGGTATAAAGCCCATCGATGATAGATATAAGCGTTAATTTTGGAGGGGATAATGGAGCGCCTGTATTTGTACGTATTATTGCATTTACGTCAAAGGTCAGGCTGTAAATAGTATCTTCTACGAAAGGAGGCGCAAATTCCGACAACAATATTACATGCGTGGAAGCCCAAACAGTATCATTCCAATTAACAGTATCTCTCTCTCCGTTGACACTTTCTATCCATACAACAACATCAAAAGTATCGGCATTGATGGCAGTAAATGAACCAATGGACACTGTTTGTTGTCCAAGGGGCGGCAAAGGCGAATTTGCAGTCCATAGAACAATAGATTGAACTTGACCGTTTAAACTCCATCCGAAACTTGCATCCGTTATGGATGTCATGCCAAGATTTACTATGTTTATATCTATTTGACTGGATTGATTTTTCACTATGGCATTATTCCATGTAGAGAACCGTGTTAGCATTAAATCCTGTTCCGAAAGATATGTTTCATAACTACCCATGGTAGTAGTTGTCCTTCTTGTAAACCCATTTATATCTGTCGTAACGCCTGTTATCAGTGGACAGCTTATACCAACACTGTGTAAAGGTAAGAAATTCTTTGTTGTATCTATATAAACAGGATATACTTTTACAGAATGTATATCGGTGGGAAACTGTGCCTGCCATGCCTGCATGGTTGTTATGGCGTTACCATAATAGCCTATATTATTTGGCGCATAGTAATTATTGTAATCCATATTATACAGATTCAAATTACCTGTACTTTTAAAATAAACAGGATAAGCATCAGGAGATGTCATAACGATACTGTTATTTTTAATCTCTATATTGTTTGATTCTGTATTGTTAATACAAATTCCATTGGCATCTTCGCTGCCTGTCATATAAATGGAATTATTGATAATATCAGATTTTGAATATTCTGCATATATTCCATAACCGACATCTGTACTTGATGACGTAGACAGAATAATTTCATTATTGGCAATAAGCGCTCTACTTTGATTCGGATTAAGATAATAGTTATGATAATAAGCATGAATTCCATAAGGAGCTGTTATATCTGTACTGCGTTGAATGATTCGATTACCGATAGCAGAACCATTACTTTTGTACATGCGTAATCCATACCAGGTAGATTCTGTATTGTCTGTCCGACTTAATACCGTATTATACGAACAACTTATAAAATCAATACAGTCAGGATGAATACCTGTATGGTAATTGTTACTTACCGTGTTACTGTCAAAAATAACATTTGTCCCCAAAGCAGATGAACTTCCTCCAGAGAGATAAAAACCATAATAACCACCATCCAGCATATTGTGAATAAAAAATAAACTGTCTACAATGTCTGTTGAATTTCTGTAAACAGGACAGTAAGATGATAATGTAGTTGTTGGGTGTGCCAACAGTTTACAATCCCGTATTAGAATATTAGCACAAGAGTCTGTGAACTGAATAGCATACGTTCCACTTGTAGCAGCATCCACCGTTACATCTTTTATTATAAGATTCCGTATTTTACCTAATGTAATTCCTGCATCGGAAGACGGTCGTATAATAGCGCTGTCTGCATTGTGGTATAAGGAAGTAATGGTTAAAGAATAACCATTCATGGATTCAGCAAGATTAGTCAAATCAATATTTTCTGTAAAAATTCCATGCAGTTGCAAAGTTAAGTCGCCTATAAGTTTGCAGTCACGAATAGAATTTAAAGCAGCGGTCAGCGTTGCAAAATCACCTCCAATGCCGACTTTCTTTGTTCCCGTCAAATCTCCCTTACATCCAAGCGTAACAAACATTAACGTATCATCAAACATAATTGAATCTAATGCATTATTGGGCATGCTCACCCATACTGCAAATGTATCATGTTGATTTACCGTAGATATATAATCGCCTATAGTTGTAGTATCTGTAAAATCTTCCGACAAATTACCCGACCATATCCTGGACATGGATGCGCCTCCATTTACAGACCAATTAATGGTGCAGGTTTTTAGATCCAGTATGCCTTTGTTGCGAAGTTTTACGCGTATTGGAACTGTTCCAACTGTTATCACCTCAGGAGATTCTATGGCTACCAATTCTACAGAATTAGAATCAGGACATACAACATCTATGGTTATACCTAAATCAGGACGAGTAGATTTTACCGTAAAATTACCGCCTACAACAGGAGGAGTATTATCTGCATATCTCTGCCAAAACGTATTTTTTGCTGTAGTAGAATAATAATATTCTGAATAAGTTGTCATGTGTGCAGAAGAGTAACAGGAAGATTTTCCACAATTCTGTTCAAACATAACAACAAGGTTGTCAACCCCATTATAGAAAAACAGATTAGTTAATGGAATATCCGTCCAACCAAGTGTATTAAAATGAAAAACACTGTCATATACCAATGTGGCATTCTGTGTTAATACCGACCAGTCCAAATCATCGGTAGTTTCATCCCATGTTGTTTTGGAGGCGGGTACTGTTTTTAGCCATATTTTCATGGGAAAAGCGCCATTTCCTGTTGTAGAGACTCGAAGCGCTATTTTTTGGATACGTCCTCCTTTAGATGTTTTCTCTGCCGGATACAGACACATCGAACGACTATATCCATAACCATGCTTGAATGGATATGTATCACTATTAGTACTTTTTCCTTGTAATATGGATTTAGAAACGCCATTTATACAATCTATTTTATCTACAAAATAGCTTTTTCTGATTATTATCGTGTTATTCAGATTATCTGTCAAAGTAATGGAATATGTAACATCACTGCCAAACTGTATATGGGGAATTGTTGTTTTCCACAAATTGACCCTTGCATCGAAAGTCATAGGCAATGTAATATTTGTTGATGTTCCGTTATGAGTAGAAGCTACAAATAAAGATACTGTTCCGACAGTAGCGCCTGAAAACGTGTGAATACGAGCGCTTACTTCAAAAGGACCCGTATTATATACTGTATCGGCAGGAGTATCCACAAATTCCATGAGTATATTCGCACGTCCATAAATAATTTTGGTTAAAGTATCATCATAAACAATACTGTCTATTCCTTTATTAGGCATACTCACCCATACTTTCAACGTATCGTAACCATTCAGGCGGGCTTCATAATCGCCAATGCTGTCCTGTACCTCAAAATCCCACAGTAAATTGCCCGTCCAATTATATGATACCGGCGCTTTCCCGTTGACAGAATATGAGATAATTGCCGAAGTTAAATCAGTATTTCCCTTGTTTTTTATAGTAGCAAAAACAGGAATTGTACTGTTTGGATAGATAACTACCGTATCGCTTATATTGATAGACTGAATTGCAACAGAATTGGAATCATAAGCTCCCATAATACTTATACGCAGATCAGGACGATAAGAATATACATCAAAATAACCGCTACTAGTAGGAGGATTATTATCTGCATATCTCTGCCAAAACATATTCGTTGTTGTTGCTTTTTTAGAATAATAATAGTATGAATATGTTGACATGTGTGTAGAAGTGGAACAGGAAGTACTTCCACAATTCTGTTCAAACATAATAACAAGGTTGTCAATTCCATTATAGGAAAACGTCTTAGTGAAAGGAATATCAACCCATCCTGTTTGGGAAAAGTGAAAAAGTCCATCATACACAAGCATTGCATTTTGTGTTGCTGTTGCCCAATCATAATTATCAGCAGTCTTACTCCATGTTTTTTTGGAAGCAGGTACTGTTTTTATCCATACTTTCATAGGGAAAGAACCGCTGCCTGCTGAATGAACACGCAATGCTATCTTATTTATATTTTCTACTCCTCTGTTAGCTATTTCTGCTGCAGTATACAATGACATGGAACGGGAATAGCCATAATTGTGTCTAAATGGATAGGTTCCGTTATCAGTACTTCCATCCTGTAATATCAGTTTTTTCTCTCTCCCTATTGCAATAACATATCCAGACCTGTCAATCTCACAATTTCCTGCGCTATCCTTTCCTTCAATAAAATAGAGAATTTCTGTGCCATGTCTGTATTGTGGAATGTATACTTCCCATAAAGAATCCCCCGATACATTAGTCATTGGAAGAGTATCATTCACCGATACGCCATCGTAAGTTGCCGTATATATCAGATTGGGACTTATAATACTTGTATTGGTTTGGCTTTTTACTTTCGCATTGATTTTCCAGGGACCTGTACTGAAAACAGTATCCTTTATTAAAGGAGCTATAAATTTTACAATGGGAAGATACAATTGGTGAGACGCTGCCTGTAATTCAAAATTATCTATCAACCAACCATAAGAAGCCTGTGTTCCGGGAGTATTCCCATGTTTGAGAATAAACCGAAATTGTACCGAAAACCTGTTTACTACTCCCGCTAAATCGAAAATCTCCTCTTTCCACCACGATTGAGAAGGAAATACAGTACTATCGTTTGCTCTCCATTCAGGATAACTTGCCGCATTAAAACCTCTTGTTGAAAATTTTGCTGCCGACCCCAAATAAGAATCTGTCGGTATGACCTCCCATAAATTAGATAGACTTGTTCTGTATTCTATACGGGTAATATCTTCGGGAGAAACCTTACAAATATGACTGAACCGCAATATAACATAATCATAAGTAGTACAATCATAAAAAGGCGTTTGAAGAATAATAGAATCACCGACACGATTGGGTACCATACCCAAGTACGACTGGGGATTTATTGTTGATGAACCAGGTAGATAATACAATGTATCTGGTCCCCACAATCCTGTTGGAGAAATTGTGGTAAAAGTTACTGTACCGTCAAAGTCTTCTGTCCATGTTTGGACTGCCTGGGAATATATAGACGGCATTACCAATAGTATTCCCAAGATTGAAATAAAAATTTTTTTCATTGTTGTTTAATTTTAATTAATGCTTACTCTTTGGTTACGGATTTTCAGCTTCCTCCGTTTTATTGTAATTTTGTTTTTATCTTTCTCTCATTTACCTGTTTCTCTCATTTCTATTCCAAACGCAAAGAAACATGTCTGAGCAATCAAAAATCATATTGACCAAATTCTACGATACTCTTTAAATATTTTTCATCTGTTTATGTATTCATTCATTTATTGTTTTGTATTACTGTCTTTCATCTTTAATGATTTTAAAAAAAACATTGTAGTGATAATTGTCATCACGTACAAGGTTCTTTTTATCTCGTATGTGGATTTTGGAGTTTTTAGAAAAAGGGAACACAGGGAACACATCGACCGATATATGTAAGTATTCAGTCGAGAAAAAACGGGCAAAGAAATTCCTACCCTTTGTAGAAATACAAGGTTGTACATTGTTTTGGGTGTAAGTAATTGTTACTTCTGCTCTTAATTTTAGCGCTTCCGAAACCATTTACTTCTGTTTTTTAAAATATTACTTTATCTGTTTGTCGTCTCAAATCGACGATGCGAAGGTACAATAATTTTTTCAGACAAATGACATTTATGTACGATTTTTTTTGTTTTCATTCATAATCTATTGTAATCGTGAGCTTCATTAATTGAAAATTGAAAATGAACTGACGTACGATAATGTCCAAACAACGCCGTCATTGCGGGCTTGACCCGCAACCGAAGCGAAGCGGAGAGCAGCGGAGCTAATACACTGCCATAAAACGCATTGTCGGTTGGGGATTGCGGGTCAAGCCCGCAATGACGGCGTTGGGAAGCTACTCATTCTGTTCATTCAGACAAAAGCGCAGACTAATTCAAACGAAATCGCAATCTAATTCAAAAAAAATCACAAAAAAATCACAAAAAAACACACAGTAAAAAATTTTTTTCATTTTTTTCTCTCTCTACATCAGCGTACTAAAAAAAAAAAATCACTCAATCGAAAAAAAAGTTGAAAAAAAGTGATTGTAGTATTAAAAAAAAAGTGTTACCTTTGCAGCAAATTTTTTTAGATAAAACGGAATGACATTAGCAGGTACAGAAAACAGCTACAAACTTTACGAGACATATGTGGTAAATTTCCCTATTAATGAGGGTAGTATTTGTGTTTATTATTGTAATTTTGTATTTAGAAATAAAAATAATCATGTGTGCCAGATACATTAAAAAATCCCAAGGGCATGGGTGAATTTTATGAAGAAAATAACACTGATAGTAGTAGCTTTAATGATTGGCTACATAGGGATTTTTCTTGCTTGCAAGAAAAATGGAGGAATAGAATCTGTAAAAAATAATCAAGATAAACAGATTCTAAAAACATTTCATGATGAGGTTCTTTTATGGGAGAATCTATCTCAAGACTTATATAACATTGGAGCAGAAGAGTTAGATATTCCTACTGATTATTTATTCCCTCTTACTAAAGAAGAATATCAATGGGATAGGGTAAAATTGCTTCAACTTACAAGTACTAATACAATATATAGAGTTTATATTTGGGAAAAACCAGAAGCACCAGGTTTTATTCTTGCTCAAACTATGGCTATGGGGGGGGAATGTTGTTGTCACAAATGGTATCAAGATGGCAGTTGTAAAGATGATGGTTCTGACTGTGATGTAACTTATGATGCTGCGACTAAAGAAATTACAATTATTTGTTGTGATGAACCTTTGACCGCCGATGTCACTGATGAATAAATTCTATATTTTGGAGGCTGTTTTTAAAGTATATTTTCTCGCATGAGGAAATTTTTCCTGAAAATAAACAATAATTTTCAAGATTACGTATTAATTAACATAAACAAAGACTTTAAAAAGACTTTTGAGATAGTCTCTTTTTTGTTTATACTGTAGTAAAATATTAATATAATGAAAATAAGAAATAATACTTTGTTTATATTTTGTTTAATATTCTTTGTTTTGGGATGTAAAATCAAAGAAAAAATACATGAAGAAATATACGTGGAATTGACTATGGAATATGAAAAGGAGATAGAACAGGTAAATTCAAAACAATCTGCATCGCTTTTACATCCGAAACTCTATATGGATGATTTTGATACATGTTTTAGGTTTATAGATATTGGCAATAACATGATTCGTAGTTGGGACTTCACAAAAAACAGATATATTGATTCCTTTGATGTTGCTTTATATAATCATCAATTTATTCAAGATTATTTTTTTATGGGAAAAGATACGGTAATGCTTGCTTTCAACACAGTTTATTTTAATATGCAACATGATAATGCTGTGGTCATTATTGACAGACAAAAACAAATTATTGATAAAATGTCGTTTATTGGTGCGCCTGTTCCACTTGAAACAGGACAGTTGGATACAATTGCTCTTGAGAAAAAGAATTTTTTTTATTCCGATTATCATTATTTTCCTCTTTTTTATTATAAAGGAGCTACAATAGCGTCACTGGCTACATATGGAGGTGGTTGTTTTTGTGTTAACAATACACATCCACTCAATATAATTGACAATAATATATATCCGCTCGGTATGATTTATCCGACATCAACAAATACAAGATATAAGGTTCTGAATATTCCATTAAAGTGTGCAGAAAAAAATGTTTATTATCCTATAAATTTCAAATATGTACGTGGCGTCCAAAATAAAAACAGACTATATTATGCTTTTGGAAGTACGCCAGTTATTTATGCTATGAATTTGGACAATCTATTTATAGACAGCAGTGTACTCGCATTTAATACTGTTGCTTCCATAAAATCGTATACAGAAAAATATAATGAGTTTTTTGATTATTTACAAAGCGAATATTTAGATATGGTTTATAATCCTTTTATGGAAGAAATATATTGGTTTGCAAGACTATGTGTCGATACAAATTCGCCGGCAATATATCAAAATTATCCGATATATTCTTTTATTATTATAGATAAAAATTTACAAAAAAAGGGAGAAGGATTTCTTCCTGTTGGATTTTCTCCTCCAATCATTCCGTATAAAGAAGGATTCTTTGCTTTTAATAGGTTGAAATCCAAACAGGAAAGAATTATAAATTACGCATTTTTCAGTTTTTCTTATCGTAAAGTTACATCAACGTATTTTGAAAGTGAACAGAAAAAAAGAATTGATAACAATACATTACAGAAACAGGACTATTTGACTGATATTACAGGAAAGACAAGCGGCACATTTCTCATTCTTCCTTTGCATAATATGTGTCCGACATGTTTGAGTAAAACTACTAAATTTTTGCAAAATATAAATGATGAAAGAAGACTTAAACATGACCTGCAAATTATTCTTACCAGCAATGATAAAGGAAAGCTAGATAATTTTATTGATACTATACACATAGATAAGTTCAAGAAACTCCCAATATACATAGATAGCGCTAATATAATTGAATATTACTTTGTTGAATGGGTAAATCCAAGACTTATTATTCTTGATGATAATGGGACAATAAAAATAGATAAGATTTATATTCCTAATAAAATGAATCAATTATTTATTGATATTGCATATAGAAAGGAATAACCCCTGTTCGGACAAGGTTCTACCTCGTTCACTCTATCCGAGCAGGCGTGCCTGCATTTATTTTTAATACGTTTCTCCGACAACGCGTTTTAGGGCAGGGGATTGCGGGTCAAGCCCGCAATGACGTGCTGATTGTTGCGGGGAGCGCTTTTGAAACAACCCTATTTGTACTTTAAAGACAGACACTAATTAAACTCATCATAATTCATTACGCAATACAATAATCGAATAATATCCCCGTTTGAGATTAGATAACAGTTCAAAAATCAATAAATCGAAAATATAATCATCTCTAAATAATATTTTAATTATACAATATATGGCATTAGAAATTATAGGAAAAGTACAACAGATTTTAGCGCCGCAAAGTGGCATTGGTAGAAATGGCGCATGGTCAAAACGAGAGTTTATCATAGAAACATTAGAGCAATATCCTCGAAAAGTTTGTATGAGCGTATGGGGAGAAAAAGTGGATACCATTGAACAGCAATATCCCGTAGGAACTCTCGTCAAAGTAAGTATAAATATTGAATCAAGAGAATATAACGGAAAATGGTATACCGACGTTCGTGCATGGAAAATAGACCCAGCAACAATGGAAGAAACCCAGCCAGAAAATGTGCCGTTTATAGTCAGTGGCACAGGCGGCGATAATACGATAGGACCTACTTTTGTAGACGAAGAAATGGATGAAATACTTCCATTCTAATCTTGTAAAGGAATGAATTTTGGTAATGTGATAAAGAAAGAAGTTCCTTCATTATAGGCAGAAGTAAAGGATATATTTCCCCCCCAGGTAACAATTATTCGTTGTACCATTGCCAAACCCAGACCTGTTCCGGATGTTTTTGTTGTGAAATTAGGAGAAAATATTTTTTCTTTCACATCATCTGTCATTCCTGAACCTGTATCTGATATGATGATTTGCCACATTTTATCTCCATAATTTTTTATTTCGATAGAGATAGATTGTGTAGTCTTGGGTTTTCTTGCTTGTATTGCATTTTTTATTAGATTGTTGAACACTTGAGACATTTGTGATTTATTTATAAAAGAAATCACTTTCTCCTGATTTGTTTTATTGACAAAAAGAAAGTTTACATTAGGATTTTCATTAAAGGAAGACAAGGTATTATGAATGATTGGAATTAAATCTTCTGGTGCGCCTTCCCGTTGATTTATCTTTGAGAAATTGGAGAAAGAATCAGCAATTTCCGACAAAGTATTTGTTTGTTGAATAATCATGGAGAAGTAGTTTTTAAGTTTTTCTTTATTAATACATTGTTCTGTATTTAATGTTTTCAGCATTTGTTGTGTTGTTAGACGGATAGGGGTCAGCGGATTTTTAATTTCATGAGCAATTTGTCTTGCCATACTTTTCCATGCTATTTCCTGCGATGATTTTTCCAATAATTCGGCGCTTGATTGCAGTCTTTGTATCAATATATTGTATGTTTTAACCAATTCTCCCAATTCATCATCTTTATTCCATTCAATTTCTTTGAGTTCTTTACCAAGTTTGACAGTAGAAAGTCTTTCGGTTACTTTGATCAATGGACGGGTAAGATGTCTCATTAATATAATAGATAAGATAACAATCAAAAGAATGATAACAAGACAACTTGCCATGAATTTTGTCAGGAACAGAGTTTGACTATAATCAAGCATATCTTTTCGTTTATTGTGGTAGCTAAATACATTTGAATAGCCGATTATCTCTCCGTTTTTATTGAGAATAGCCTCGTAAAAGGATTTGTATTTTTCTTTGTCGAAGGTTTCATTTGCAATAAAAACATTTGCACGATTAAGCATAAGAGATTTAAAGGCAAAAGGATTAAGATAAGCATTCATATAAATTCCTCTGCCGTAACCTTTCACATTTACCCCCCTTTTGTTATAGAGATTGAGATTTAAAAAGTCATATTCTTCGGAAACACTTAACTCTTTATTGATTAAATTGAGAGCTTCTTCCGATAAATCCGAAAGTGTATCTATTTCGGAGAGGGAAGAGGTAATGATTTTATTAATTCTTTGCGACATTTGGCTTTGAATGTCTTCCAGATTGTTATTTCTTTGTAATTGAAAAAAACGGGAAAAAGAGAATGCAGTAACAATGACCGTCAAAGTTACAAGTATGGTAACAAAAAATTGAATAGATTCCTGAAATCCAAGACGCCAAAGATTTTGAGGATTGTGATATGAATAGGACAAAAACAAAGGCAACAAAAGAAAAATAAATTCCGCCAGAAACAAAATGACTAAGAAAGATATTTTATCCCATATTATACTTTTTTCGGAGCTGACCAATATCACCCTTTTATCGTGCGTAAAAACAGTATGGGTAACATTATTGAAAATAAATTCCATGCCAGAATAAAGTGTGTCAAGATGATAATCGGCAAAATTGAACAAATAGGAAATATTTCTATTTCCTGCATTTGCCGTTAAGATATTATTTTCGTAGCCTGCGTAACAGTAATTGGACATTTCTTTTTGGAGTGTTTTTTCGAGTTCGGATAATTGATTTGAAAGAATATACATCCTAAATACAATACAAATATTCCCTACATCTGTTCTATTGTTCAGGGGGATTGACGCCTTGAGAATATATTCTGATTTTCCGAAGCCAATACGTTGAAAGGAAACATTATTGTCTAATGATTTTTGGTCGTTACCGGTAAAGATACGTTGTTTTTGATTTCTTTTAATACTGTCTTCCCGATAAGATACCAGATTAACATCGACGCTTACACGATAATTTTCAGCATGTCGTTTTGCATATTTTAAAATGATATATTGTTGCAGATCTGTGATTGGGAGCGGATTTGTTTCAAACATATTCACTATTTCAGTATCTTGTTTTATTTCACTCACCAAATCTCTGAAAGCATCAACCTCATAAGGATTTTCTGTAGATAATATCATTTCAGCCATTGCTTCCTTGTATTTTTTTTCTCTTTCATCAACGGTTTGATTTGCCGTAACAAGAACAATACTGCTTAAGATAAGATAAATGATACAATTAAACAATAAATTATGCCATTTTTTCTTGTGCAGTACAAATATGGTGGTTACGATTAGCAATAACAAAAAAAGAATATATGAGATATACAGATTTAGCGCCCGATTGGAAAAAGCAAAACATAAAACAATAAACACAACAGTAGATACTGTCAGTTCAATAACAATTATACGTATAAAATTGGTTCTGTTCTGTAAGAACAAAAAGATTTGATTCAGACTTTTATACGTAACCATAAATGCCGACCACAAAATAAAAACAATGGAAGAAACAGCTATAATACTCAATAAGTCGTAACGATGTATCATTTCGGGTTTCAACACGACAACACTGTCATTGGTGATGCCCGTTATTATCAAATAGACAAGTATATAATAGACTAATACAAAAAAGATAACCATAGAAGAGATGATGATTTTTGTTTTCTTTGTATAACTTTCCATGTTTTCGTTTTCCAAACACGCAAACTGCATGTAAAAAACAGAAGCAAGCAACAGCAAATAAGCATTGAAAAACAATATTCCCAACGAAGAAAAATGTGATGAATAATAAATCGGTGAGAATAAATCGGAGGAACGTTGTATAAATCCCGAAATAATAACAGAAGAAAGAAACAATAGCAAGAGTAGAAACAGAAACAGAAAGTTAGTATTTTTGCTGAAAAATTTTGTCTGTAACAGAAAACTGATTAAGGTAAAAAAGGAAGTGGTAAGGACAATCAGCCACAATATCATTTCAAGGAAGGCTCTTTTATTGTCTTTCTTCAGTTTATCGTGAAGGATGAGAGAAAAGACAGGTTTCCCCGATTGATTAGATACGGTATAACATTTTTTTGTATCGCCGTCTTGATCCGCATCAATTTGAGAATTACGTTCAAAAGGATTACTGATAATTCCATTATTTTCGTCCTGTTCATCCGCTTCACAGACATCGTTAATGATTAAATAACCTACATATTGGTTGGTTTGGGTTTTCATTTGTTTGACATATACCCATCTGTTATTGATTTGTAACAGACAGGGAAGACTGTCTTTCCAACACTTTGAAGGAGTTATTTCATTGGATGACCATGCCAAAAGTAAAGAATCTCGATAAACAAAAAAGGCAAAGGTATTTTTGTCCACTTTGTTTTTCTTACAGAAATCCACAAGACTGATAACATTATCAATGGGAATAGAAGTCAGTTTTTTAAACAGCACATCAAATATTTGTTCCTGTTCTAAAAAATCGGATTGCAGTTTTTTATATTTTTCTTCTCCCGACGTAGACAAAAAAGTTTGATAATGAACCCAGGAGGCTATTATCATAGACAGAATGCTTACGATGAGAAAAATTTTTCTTTTTACTTTTTGTTGATGTTTCATGGGTTAAAGCAAATGACTGAAAGGGGTAATGATAAAAGACAATAATCGTTTAAACAAAGGGCGATTTTCCCATAGTTGTATATCAAATTCGGATGACATTAATTCAGTATGTAATAAATGTTCGTTTATCAAAGCGTTTACGTCAGGATCAGCGCCTATCAACGCTATTTCAAACATATACTTAAAGCTACGATGATCCATATTTGCAGAACTTATTGAAAAAGTAACATTGTCTATGCTTAGGAGTTTAGCGTGCAGGTTACCATGTTTATAATAGAGAATGGTAGCGCCTTTTTTATGCAATTTTTCCAGGATAGTTCCCCGAACATAATCTACTATTTTTACGTCGGAAGTTTTCGGAATTATAATTTTAACCTTAACGCCTCTTTTTATTGCCAATATCAATTCCTTATAAATACGGTAGCCCGGTAAAAAATAAGGTGTTTCTATGACAATACTTTCTTGAGATCGTTGGATAAGACGGATATAATTCTTTTTTATCCGTTGACTGAAAATAGAAGGCACTTCACGGATAAAAAAGAAGTCATTATAACGAATAGTTCTGCGAAAGGCTTTGCGGATAGAAGGATGTGTAATATCTTTGTTATAGATTTTGAAATTGTCGATAAATATCTTTTTACAGATGGTACTCATTTTTCCTTCTATTCGTAGTATTGCTTCTCTCCATTTTGTTGAATAGGCAGTAAAATTAGCAGAACCAAGATAAGAAATCCAATCATCTATGACAATAATTTTTCGGTGATCTCGCCGATGATTACGGGAAAATAAAAAGATACTTAGAATAAATTTTTTGAAAAAACGGACTTCTATTCCTTTTTTTATCATGGATTGAACATAGTCATTGGTTGTTCCTGTCCCCCACCAATCTACCAATACGCGCACTTTAATGCCTCTTTCATGACTGTCGATTAAAGCATCGCATAATTGTTTTCCTATGTTATCGTTACTTATTCTGAACGTTTCCAAATAAATATATTTCTTTGCATGATAAATATCATTCAATACATCATCGTACCATATCGAAGAAAAACTGTAGAATTTATAGCACGTATGCTCATCCGAAGTAATAATATCTTTACGCCTTTTATATTCCATAACTTATGAGATTAATATGTTAAAGCATTTTACCCCTTTGACACTCTGTTACTAAACTTTGTCCCTCCGCACGGTAAACCGCAAAAACATAATATCGTTGATTGCAAAAAAATGATGACTGCAAAGGTACAACTTTTTAAATTGAAAACTTCATCAATTGAAAATTAGCTCCGCTGCTCTTACGGGTGAAAATGAGCTAACGTACGAAAGGCGAAAATTGAAAATGAGCTGACACACGAAAGAGGTTGTGTGAAAAGTATTTTCGCAACAAACAACGCCGTCATTGTCTGAACCACGATTTTAATAAGATTTATAAGATTAGCAGGATGCTGCGCAAGCACGAAAACACGAAAGAGGCTGTGTGAAAACACATAAAAGTGTCCAAAGAACGCCGTCATTGCGAGCCCCCACACTTTGTTCGGGACAGGCTACGCGAAGCGCCCGTAAGAGCAGCGGAGCTAATCCCTACCCCAAAACGCAGTGATTGTTAGGGATTGGCTACGCCTAGCTCCACTTTGTTACGGTTGCCACATCGCTGCGCTCCTTATAATGACGCTTTTTATAAATGCCGTATTATGAGGCATAAAGCGTCATTGCATTTGTGCTTTTGAGAATCAAAACGATTACTCGCAATGACGGCGTTGATTAGGCGGTTTCGTGCGTCAGCCCAACTCATAACTCATAACTCATATTAGGGAGTGAAAAAATAAAATAAAATAATCTGTGTATTGTTTTTTTTGTGTACTTTTGTAGCATATTTTTTCAGCATAAAAAAAGTGAATAAAATGAAGGAAGCAAATACCATTTTCGATGAAAGAGCTAAGTAAAGAAATAATGTTTTATGATAGCAAATGCGTTGTGTT
>JAIROC010000267.1 GCA_031257735.1 Bacteroidales bacterium
AAAAAAAATATCTCCGATTATCATTCATCGGAGATATTTATCGTTTATTTCGAGCTGACAAAAATTATTTTGGATTTTCAGTCAATCGTTTGTATTGATTATATCTCCACAAAGCATTTTCCTGAGTTGCCTTAAATAATTCTTTTGCTTCTTCTGGGAATGTTTTAGCTAATGAAGCATAACGGACTTCATTCATCAAAAAATCTTGAAATAGCGTCCAGTCAGGTTCTTTGCTATCCAAAACAAATGGATTTTGGTCAGTTCCTTCTAAAGCGGGATTGTATCTCCATAAGTGCCAATAACCACATGCAACAGCCATTTTTTCTTCTGTTTGCGTACGCGTCATACCTGCTTTGATACCATGATTGATGCAGGGCGCATAACAAATAATAATAGAAGGTCCATTATAGGCTTCTGCTTCTTTAATTGCTTTGAAATATTGAGCCTGACTAGCGCCCATTGCCACTTGTGCTACATATACATATCCATAAGATTTTGCAATCATGCCCAAATCTTTTTTACGGATTTTCTTACCTGAGGTAGCAAATTTTGCCACAGCGCCAGCAGGAGTAGATTTTGAAGATTGACCACCTGTATTAGAATATACTTCTGTATCCAATACCAATATATTCACATTTTCACCTGCCGCCAAAACATGATCTAATCCGCCAAATCCGATGTCATACGCCCAACCGTCGCCTCCAAAGACCCATTGCGATTTTTTTGCTAAATATTGTTTCAAATCAATAATATCTCTGCAATAACTACAATCGCATGTTTGCGCCAATTCAATAATTTGATCACCCAATTTTTTACTTTCCAATGTATTTTCACGGTTATCAATCCATTGTTTAAACAATGATTTCAATTCGGAAGAACAACAATCGCACTTTTCAATCGCTTCTTTCATAATGTGTTCAATACGATCTCGCATTTGTCGAATTGCGATAGCCATACCAAAGCCATATTCTGCATTATCTTCAAATAAAGAGTTTGCCCATGCAGGACCAAATCCCGACTTGTTGTTTTTACAATAAGGTGTTGCAGGCGCAGAACCTCCATAAATAGATGAACAACCGGTTGCATTGGCAATCATCATCTGTTCGCCAAACAATTGGGTAATTGTTTTGATATAGGGGGTTTCTCCACAACCTGCACAAGCTCCTGAAAACTCAAATAAGGGTTGCGCAAATTGACTGTTTTTAATATTGGCTGTTTTATCCACCAGATTATCTTTATATGTAACCTCTTTTACGATATAATCCCAACGTTCAGCCTCTCCCAATTGCGTTTCCAGAGGTTTCATCTCTAAGGCTTTTGTTTTTGCTGGACAAATATCTGCACAATTGCCGCAACCCATACAATCCAAAGCCGAAACTTGCATCCTGAATTGTAATCCTGCTAATTCTTTTCCAATCGCTTTAAGGGTAATTGTATTAGCAGGCGCATTTTTCAATTCATTTTCATCCAAAAGGAAGGGACGAATAGCTGCGTGAGGGCATACCAATGAACATTGATTACATTGAATACAATTATTTGCAATCCATTCAGGGACATTAACCGCTACGCCGCGTTTTTCATAAGCCGTAGTTCCTGCGGGGAAGGTGCCGTCTTCATAGCCTGTAAATGTACTGACAGGTAAATCATTCCCTTTTTGTGCCAACATGGGTTCAACCACATTTTTAATAAAGGCAGGAATTTCCCGTGTATCATCTGCTTTCTTTATTTCTATTTGCGCCCATTCTGCGGGAATTTCAACTTTAGTCACATTTGCGCCTGCATCTACAGCGGCGTAATTCATCTTTACAATATTTTCTCCCTTACGTCCGTATGATTTGTCAATGGCTTTTTTCATTTCTTTAACTGCCAAATCGTAAGGTATTACATTTGAAATTTTGAAAAACGCAGACTGTAAAATGGTATTTGTACGGTTGCCTAATCCTATCTTTCCTGCAATAGCTGTTGCGTCGATAATATACATATTGATATTATTTGCTGCCAAATATTTCTTTACATGGTCAGGAAGTTGCTTTTTAGTATCTTCAACATTCCAAATGGAATTGTACAGGAAAGTACCTCCTTTTCTTAATCCTTTCAAGCAATCATATTTATGAACGTATACAGGAACATGTACTGCAACAAAATCAGGAGTATTTACTAAATAGGGAGCTTGTATCGGTTTATCACCAAAACGTAAATGTGAACAGGTATAACCTCCCGATTTCTTACTGTCATAATCAAAGTATGCCTGACAATATTTATCGGTAGTTTCTCCGATAATCTTGATAGAGTTTTTATTTGCGCCTACCGTACCATCAGCGCCCAACCCGTAAAATTTAGCTTCATACGTACCTTGAGGCAAAACAACAATTTCAGGCAACAACGGAAGCGATTGATGAGTAACATCATCAACAATTCCCACTGTAAATTGATTTTTTGGATTCTCAGATTTCAAATTATCGAAAACAGCAATCATTTGCGAGGGCGTAGTATCTTTTGAAGATAAACCATAACGTCCGCCAATGATTAAAGGTTTTTTATCAGCCGCAATATCTTTACGGTTTGCAAAAGCCTCAACAACATCCAAATATAAAGGATCACCATTTGCTCCGGGTTCTTTTGTGCGGTCAAGAACACAAATACGTTTTGTTGTTTCGGGAAGAACTTTTGTCAAATATTTCACGGAAAAAGGACGATACAAGTGAACCGCAACGACGCCTGTTTTATGTCCTTCTTTATTCAATTTGTCCACAACGGTTCTGATTGTTTCCGTAACAGATCCCATCGCAATAACAACATTTGTTGCGTCTGCAGCGCCATAATACATGAAGGGAGAGTATGTTCGACCTGTAATTTTACCCATTTCTTCCATATAATTAGCCACAATATCAGGGATTGTTTCATAGAATTTATTTTGGGCTTCTCTGGTTTGAAAATAGATATCTGGATTTTGAGCTGTACCACGAGTTACAGGATGCTCAGGATTTAGAGCGTTATCGCGATATAATTTTAATGCTTCCCAATCCAACAGTTTTTCAATTGCGTCCTGATTTGCGGCTTCTACTTTCTGAACTTCGTGTGATGTACGAAAACCATCAAAAAAATGTAAGAAAGGGATTCTTGTTTTGATAGCAGCCAGATGAGCTACAGGGGCAATATCCATGATTTCCTGTACAGAACCTGTTGCTAACATGGCAAATCCTGTTTGTCGGGTACTCATTACATCGGAGTGATCTCCAAAAATAGAGAGCGCCTGTGCCGCCAATGAACGAGCTGATACATGGAAAACACCCGGCAGCAATTCGCCTGCAATTTTATACATATTAGGGATCATCAGTAACAGACCTTGTGATGCCGTAAATGTAGACGTCAACGCTCCAGCCTGTAAAGACCCATGTACGGCGCCTGCTGCGCCTGCTTCCGATTGCATTTCAACGACTTTAACCGTTTCTCCAAAAATGTTTTTTCTCCCAAACGCCGACCATTCATCTACATACTCTGCCATAGTTGATGAAGGCGTTATTGGATAGATAGCAGCTACTTCGCTAAACATATATGCGACGTGAGCTGCTGCTTGATTTCCGTCGCATGTTATAAATTTTTTCTCTGCCATAAATATTTGATATTAAATGTTATGTATACTTTTCCACAGTATTTTATGCGTTTGCAAAATTAGTATTTTATTTTAGATAAAACACTATTATCTTAATTAATTTGCAAATATTTTTTAGGATGCTGAATTATAACGTATTTTAAAGTATTCATTGAGGGAAATAATAATATTTGTTGGTATTTTCTAATGATTATTATAGATGAATACAAGTCTGTTTTGACAAATAGAGAAGAGTGAGTTACCAAATAATGTATGCGAATAAATTTTCTTAGGTATGAAAATATAATTAGTGTCTGTCTATAAAGTACAATTATGAATTATGAATTAGGCTGACGCACGAAACCGCTTAATCAGTGTCATCATTGCGAAGAAAAAATGTCCCTAAGGGACAGGATGCCTATCTCAATAGCGCCTCATTGAAGAATAGTGAACATTATCTGGAAATATTCCGACATTATAGACAGACACTAGACAACAGTGATGCAAAATTGTGATTGTAGCATGTATTATGAGAGGTATTCCATTAAGTCTCCTCGTCTGAATGTCGCAGATAAACGCCTTTTATCAATTTTATCGTATGAGTTTGGTTCAGGATACAACTGATTTAAAGCATTGAGCAGCATATTATTTGTTCTTACGAAAAGATTGTCTTTATTGGTTTCAAAGTATGTTTTTACTTTTTCAAATTCAGAATGAGTCAGTTTGTCTAATGTTAGTTTTAAATCAGCAAGTAATAAATTTCCCATTATCATTGCCATAAAATAATTACTGTAAGGAATATGCGGATATATGTCGTATAGAGTGGATTTTTTTCTTTGCGTATCACAGAAACGATAAATGAGAACAGCAATGATAAGTTGTGCCGCATTTATATCATTAAAAACATCAGAATAAAAAGACCCAAATAGTTCATTCTTTTTAAATTTAGCTTGATACGGTTTCTTTTTCCAAATAGAATAAATTGCTTCCGCTGCAACGGAAGATAAAATCGTTGTTTCTCTTGAAGAGATTATATTGTCTTTCTTTCTTTTGTAATAATATCCTAATTCAGTAACCGCAATTTCCAGTCGTTTCTGCAAATCATCCTTTGCCCACAAGTTCCGTAAATCAAACTGATTTTGACTGTTTGTTGTAATGGTAATATCGGTAATTAAAGGATTCATTCTTTCCCCTGACAGTTCATACAGTCTAACTAAAACATAAACATTTGAGTAATCTATATCAGGATTATCTTTTACTGTATATAATATGGTTTTACAGGATTGTCCTCCATTGATTATTTGTAAGTCATCAACTTTGACAATCCAATTATCAGATTGCAGTCCATTATATGAAAACTTGCTGCATATCATGGTAATTCCATTATTATAGAAATAAAAATTTTCTCTTTTGTCGCTCAATAAAGTATTTTTTATTTCTGCATTAACACGGTTTGTATTCGTTTCCAAATATTTTCTTATATTTTGGTCTAACAGATTATCTTCGTGTTTTTCAAATAAGTTGGCTAAATCAACAACGTTGATTTTACCAATCAACACACGCTTAAAGTTAAAATCTTCGTGAATACTTTTGCCAGATAATTGGAGTGTTTCGTTAATTCCTTTTTTGGATTGTAGAGCATCAACTATGTTTTTATGATTAAAATATACGAACTTGACCTGATTTTCAGGAAAACCTGAATTTAATATATGGTTATCGCCTTCATTATTCCACTTTAGTCCGTTGTTTGTAAAAACACATCGAATATTCGGAATGTAACCATCAGCAATCAAAGAACGGATATCCTGAACTTTGGGCATTAAATCTTCATTCATTTCTATTGGTTTATTGGGATCAAATATTGCCCCTATACTGCCAATAACTCGCTGTATGGAATTTGCCTGAAAATTGCTATCAACATCTAAATTAAAAGAATATTTGCCTTGAAAAATGACAACGGAAAAATCGTTATCATTTATATCACCGGCATAAATAGCGTCTACTCCTGCATCATTACGACCTTCCGTAATAAGTCCGAATGCTTCTTCCATTTCAATATCCAAATAGGAAGCTACAGACAGGCACACAAAGGCTTTCGACAACTTCTTTTTGTCGTCGTTTTCGTCTGCAAATGTATCAGGATTATCAGCAACTATTTTCCTGATACGTTGGTCTACTATGTGTTTATTTATGGCTCTATAACGTTTAGTGTGGGTAGAAAAAAAAGACTATCTTTGCATCATGAATAGTAAAGAAATATTTGTATTGGCATTAGGGTTACAAACCCCATGGGAAATAAAAGAAGTAAGATTCGAATCGATAACGGAATATGAGAGA
>JAIROC010000073.1 GCA_031257735.1 Bacteroidales bacterium
TACACGGGGTTATTTACATTCAAGTCTTCCGGACTTGGTCGCAAATGTGATTGATGACAAGCGTCATTCCGCTCTTAGTTGCGGAACGAAATGAACACTCGCAATGACGGACACGCCGGTTATGATGAAGCGACAAGTTGAAATGCGCCCATGTACATACATTAGTAATGGTATCTCTCTCATATTCTAAATGAGCGTGATTTGCGGTGTTTCTACTATCAACCCACGTCGAATATGAACCATCTATATGTGCAATAATGAATAATTCCACATAATTGGCGCTACTCATCCAGACAGATAAAAACGATATAAAAAAATACCAATCCTCACCATACCAAGTTTCAACCGTACCATCTTTAAGCAATGGTCGAGAAACATTAATTCCAAACTCTAATAACTTTTTGTTTACGTTTAATGAACTTTTAATACATTGCTGGAAATATTTTCTACTTATTTCTGATGAAAACGAAATACATTGTGGATATTTTTCAAGCAATGTCTCTTTCTTTTCATTAAAGATTTGAAGTTTATCTTCTATTCCAATAGAAGCAACAGAAGAAGGAAATCGCATAATTTCTTTACCATCTGTACTGTAAGAAATTTCCAGATTTGAAAAGTCAATTTTGCTAAGTTCTTTTTCAAAAACAGCAAGTGATTGTTTAAAATCAGATGCCGCAATAATGTATTCTTCCAATTCTACTGAATTTACTATTTCCATATCGGTAACTGTGTCTTCCGAAATATCTTCCGAATTACAAGCAATGAAAAAACCACCCATTGTGATTGAGATTAATGCTGTAACCAATAAAAATCTAAAACTTAAATTTTTATGTCCTCTCTGCGAGATTCCTTTGTCTGCCTCCTTCATGGCGCTCTTGTTTGCGCGCAAGGTCATAGATTTAACACTTTTCATTATTTGTTATTTTTTCTTTATTTGAGACCAAGTTTTTCAGCCTCTTCCTGCCATTTTCTTTGAGTATCATGAAAATTCCTGTCAAAAAATCTACGCAACCACTTGTCGTTATCGGTTAGTTGGTTGTTTAAAAAATTGACATTGGATATGATGCTGTCATAATAAGATGCCGCGAGAAGACCTTTGGATAAAAACTCATCCCTACTCAATTTATATGTTACTTTTTTTTCGCCATAATTGAGGTGTGACCAGTACAGTATCAATAATTTGTATGCAATGTCTTTTTCTTCTTTTGTTTGTGTGGCGTCTCTTTCCGACAACTTTCGAAATTGTTCGGGTAATACAATCCTGAGAGCTTCGGCTTTAAGATAAGTATCTACTCTACTGCCATCAGGTAAAACTTCTTCGTTATCAAATAAAACAAATTCTTTAAAAATTTTTAAAAAATTTAAACTCCTTATACCTCCGGGAGGTTCCATATACGAATCCATAACAGGTTTGAAGTGGTATAATCCTAACAAATATCCTTTTGCATATCCAACCGAATCAACTTTAGCTTTGGCAAACTCTGCATCTATACACTTCAAATATATTTCTTTTTGGGATTTAATATTTCGAATTAAATCTTTATATTCTTTAAACGCCTGTTCCGGTGTACAATGTTCAATGTGTTTATTAAATTCTTCATCTGACATTTGCTTTTTTACTGTTACTCCGGATATTGAGTCTTTCTGCTCTTCAATAGCCACCGGAAGACCCCTGGTCTTATTATTGAAAAAATGACGTCTCCAATTTTCTTCGGGCATTCCGTTGTACTTCTTTTTCCAATAATATATATATTGAACCATTTCATATTTAATTTTATGGTCAAACACTTTATATATATCGTCAATATTCGCATTATTCGATTTACAGACCGAATCTATTCCCGATTGCGAATAAACCAAAGCAAAGGGAAAAAGACATAAATAAAACATAATTATAACTGCTTTCATAAACATATAATCTAAATTTACTTTCTATAATATTTAACTTCCTCGCCCAAATACCCTGCGAACTTCGAACAGTTCGGATTGTAAATTTTAATCTCAGCCTCCGCGCATTTTGCCTTAACCTTAGTTACTTTTTCATTTACAACTTCTTCAACAAAGGCGCTATGACAAGGTCTATATCCATTAGAATAAGTCTTATAAGACACCCATCTGTCTCCAACTTGTGGAGTGCTTACTTCTGAATAACCTGAACTTGCAATATCAGGACAATTATTCCAAAGGGGAAGATCCGGACTAATATTACAAGTATCATTTTGCCCCCATACATAAGCATGACAGTTGTACGCTTCAAGATTAAAATCGTACATTTGGGTAGTTTCATTAAATATTGTTTGGGGAGTTGCCGTACCGGATAATACTACAGTATCCGCACAAGGATCATCATCCGACTCATTTCCGGATTTTAACCGAACCGGAGACTGCTTAACTATATATGTATATTCTTTCAGTAGGATATATAATTGTTTTGGTGTATAATATATACCCTCTTCCAATATTTGCCCGTCAAAATTATAATATTTAGTATGGGCGGATTCTTCTTTAAAAAAAGAGAATACTTGTACACCTCCTATAAATTCATTTTTTACGTTCATAATCTGTAGTTCTCTTATAGAATCATTTCCTAATGAATTTTTGCCTTTATAAATTTCAATTGAAACCAGTAAGCTATTATAGCCATCCGGCAAAATTTTTAATTCAGCCTTACCCCAGTCCGGTTCCTGGTCTCCTATAAGACCTTTTGTAACGTTTTGAGATTCGAACCAGTTTTTAAAATCACGAACCTCTAACGAAGAGTTGTTCGTGTTTTCGATAACATCATCGTTTCCTGCAACATTATAATCTTCTTTATTACACGAATTAAAGAAAACTATATTCACAAACAATGTTAAAATCAATAAAAATCTAAACCCTAAATTTTTATGTCCACTCCGCAAGATTCCTTTGTCTGCCTCCTTCATGGCGCTCTCGTTTGCGCGCAAGGTCATAGATTTAACACTTTTCATTATTTGTTATCTTTATTATATTTCAAAAAATACCTCCGTTCATTTCTTCGTTCACTTTATGTATCAAAAGCATTAACTCCCATACTTCAGATGAAGGAGCAAAAACAATTTTATGCCCATCAGGAATTTTATCAATATAATCAACATGTTCACAACCTGTCTCCTTCAAAATTTCAGAACATACTGCGGCAAGACTTAACGAATTGGATACAGGAATTACGCGATAGTTATAGTAGTTGACAGTACCGCATCCGTACCGCATGAAAACGCCTGCCAAAAATGAGAGTTTCTGCGCCTGTGTCGATATTTTCTCCTTATTGAGAACGCCTCTGTAAGCGATATCGCCTCCAGAAGATGTAACGGGAAGCAATCGTTTTTTGTAATCAAAATCATAATAACTGGCTGTTATTTGTGCTAAAGACGACGAATACAGTTCAATCTTAAAAGGAGTTTTTTTGCAAATCGAATCTTCAGGGTCATAATGGCTCTTTATTTCACTGCCATAAAGATTCCTTAACGGAGGATAACAATGCGTACATGTACATACACGAAGCGCACGAA
>JAIROC010000336.1 GCA_031257735.1 Bacteroidales bacterium
TAATTCCTGTTCCTGTAATAGGTTTAATAATGGCGCTGTCTGCGTGATTGTCAGCAGACGTGATGGTCAAAGAGCCTTCTATGGGAAGGTCGCTTAAATCCATATTTTCATGGAAAGTACCTTTTAATAAGAGGGTAATGTCTCCACTTGTTCCACAATAACGCATATTGTCCAATACAGCATTGACAGAAGTAAAATCTTCTCCTGCCCCAATGGTTATAGTATCGGATAAAATAGATGAACAGCCGAAAACAGTAATCTTTAGTGTATCATCTTTTACCGTTGAATCCACAACGCCATTAGGCATACTTACCCATGCAACAATGGTATCCCATTTTCCAGCTGTGGGAAAATATGAACCAATGGTAATGGTATCTGTAAGCGCTTCTGCTAATGCTCCACGATAAACAGTAGTAGGAGATTGTATTTGTCCGTTCAGAGACCATTCTATTATACAGGAGTCCATATCGGGTATGCCTTTATTTAGAATAGTAACCTGTACAGGCGTCGCTGTGCCATCTACAAATATTCCTTTATTATCGACAGGAGAATTAATTTCCACTATGGCTACCGAATTGGAGTCTCTCGGTTTTGGTATTACATAAAACCATGCATTTGGACGAGCATAACTAAGTGTAAGCGAAGAGGTCGTGGCAAGAGCGAATGTCGTGTTACTCATTCCCCTTGCCATAGAAGTAAAGGAAGTATTTGTATATCTCCATGGAGCGCTAGTAAAAAAATCAAGTTCGCTATTACCTGATTGATGGTTCCAATAAATCAATAGATTTTTTCCCGGCGGTAATACGAAAGGTTCCTTCAATGTGAATTTCATCCATCCCGGAACAGTAGATATATTTCCATCCCATACTAAGGTAGCTCCATTTGCCACAGGATCTATATAAGCGCTACTATTGACAACAGTATCATCTACTACCTGAAAATAGCAGTATTGATTTGAAGCGTTAACTGTTGTAGTCCCTGAATAATACCATCCCAATTGTGTAATAGTTACACCTTCCGCATCCTGAGCTAATTCTGTTCCCAAATACAATTGCCTGCTAAAACCATAATAATAGTATAGAAACATAGGAGCATTCTCAGCGCTTGTTGTTCCTGTTCCGATGATTACTTCAGCGACCGTATCTTCGGGTAATCGTTGGATATAATAAGTATTTTCTATTACTAAATGATTACCCAAAATATCTGTCCGTTTAATGGCATATTTGACATCGCTACCAAATGCTTTTCGTGGGATTGTTGTTTTCCATAGATTGCCCGAAGAACGAAGCAAGGGTAAGGTATCAAAAGTAGTATTTCCATTAAAGGAACTTGTTAGCAATAAGGATATTTGTCCTAAAGGAACAGCAGAATAACTATATATCTCCGCAGTTACATCATAAGGTCCCGTATTGTATACGGTATCATCAGGATATTCGATAAACCGCATCATAATATCGCTGCTACCATAGATGATTTTTCTCAAACTATCATCATTGGCAACAGCATCCTGTTGTCCATTAGGCATACGTATCAAAACTGTAACAGTATCGTATCCATTTACTTTAGGCGTGTAATATCCTATTGTATCCGTAAACATAAAATCCCATGCTAAGGCGGGCTTTATGTGTATATTTTTCTCTGTAGAAGTAAAACCGTTTACAGCATAAGAAACTTTGACAGAGTCCAAGTCCAATATTCCCCTGTTTTGTATGGAGAAAACAACAGGAATGATACTATCAGGGGATACAAATATCGTATCAGGTATATCGATAGCAGTCAAAGATACCGAATTTGCGTTGGTGTTTATGTTTTTGATAAAGTAACTGTTTATCACGACAGCATGGTTACCAAGAGCGTCTGTCTGCTCTATGGAATAGATAATCTTTTGCCCTGCTATTTTTTTGGGGACAGTAGTTTTCCACAGATTGCCGGAAGTGTTAGACATCTGTAATGTTTCACCTGTTGTGTCCCCTTGAAATATACATGTTAAGTCCAAAGCAACCGTTCCAATCGTGTTTCCTGAAAGCGTATATATTTCTGCCGTAATGTCAAAAGGACCCGTATTGTATACGGTATCAGCAGGAGCGTCCTTGAAATACATAATAATATCACTGCTGCCATAGATGATTTTTCTCAAAGTATCATCATTGGTAACAGCATCCTGTTGTCCATTGGGCATACTGACCCAAACCGTAACAGTATCTTTTCCATTTGACTTTGGACTATAGTTACCGAGTGTATCTTTCAGAATAAAATCCCATGGCAAGGCAGGATTAAAATACACGCTTTTGCTACCAGCAACAACATTGTTAACCGAATAGGAAATCCTGACGGAATCCAAATTTAATACTCCCGAGTTTCTGATAGTGGCAACGATAGGAATCTTACTCGATGGAGATACCAATACCGTATCGGTCATATCAATAGAAGCCAAATTGACAGAAACAGACATATTTCCAGCGTCATCAGGACGAACAATAATATAGTTTGACTGTATTGTTGTATAGTATCCTGCAATATCCCGTCCCGTAACAGCATATTGAACTGTTGTACCAGCCGTTAATTGAGGAATTGAAGCTCTCCACAAAGAATCCCCTTTGACAGAAGTCATCAAGATAGAATCCGTTACAGTTCCCTGACTGTTGTTTGCCGTATATACCAGCCATGGATTTTCGATTTGAATATCCGATGGACTTTTTAGTCTGACATTGATCTCCCAAGCGTCTGTATTGTAAACGGTATCTTTCACCAAAGGAGTTAAAAATTCTACAACAGGTAAACTGATTTCAGAAGTAGAAGCAATAATTTCTACATTATCAATAAGCCAACCATAAGAAATTTGAGTACCGGGAGTGTTTCCATGTTTTAAAATAAAGCGAAACTGTACGCCATTGTCCATTATAACCAATGAACCTACATCAAAAATTTCTTCTTTCCACCACGACTGCAAGGGAGAAGACAAAGAATCTTCTGCATGCCAATCCGTATAGCTGTTGGCGCTAAACCCTTTTGTTTGATAAAGCAATGCATTTCCAAAATAGGCAGATGCAGGTAACACCTGCCATCTCATATTGTTCAATCTGTATTCAATACGTACAATATCCTGTGGGGAAACCTTGCAAATATGACTAAAACGTAATAAGACATAGTTATAATTTGAAAAATCATAGACCTGTGTCGTCAAAATAATAGAATCTCCAACCACATGAGGAACTTTTCCCCTGTACGAATAAGTTCCGCTTACATAATAATTACTATCCTTATTCCACGCATTTGCAGGCGAAGAAATAGATGAAATCGTATCTCCATCAAAATTTTCCATCAATGTGATTTTCTGTGAATAAACAAGATGTATTGACATTAGTATTCCCACTGCTATACTGATATATTTTTTCATACTGATATATTTTAATTAACCGTTAAATTACTTTTTAATATGGTGTATATTTTCAGAGTGCAAAGGAAAAACATTTTTGTCAAATAGATACTCCCTATTTGTAGCTATTTTTAATGTGTGATTATAACAAATTATGGTGAAACCTTCATCAATTGAAAACTTCGTTAATTGAAAATTGAAAATTGAAAATTGAAAATGAGCTGACGCACTTCATTAATTGAAAATTGGCTGACACATGAAGATATCTAATCGACATTGCCATAGTAAGATACTATGTTTTACCCAAAAGCAGCTTAGGTTTTACCCAAAAGCAGCTTAGGTTTTACCCAAAAGCAGCTTAGGTTTTACCCAAAAGCAGCTTAGGTTTTATCCAAAAGCAGCTTAGGTTTTACCCAAAAGCAGCTTAGGTTTTATTTTCATGTTGAGAGGAGATGATTACTTTTCTACCAAGCGACGGGGTTGTTTAGAAATCATTAACACAACACAATCTTTCCTCATTTTCAATTGATAATGAAGTGTGTCAGCTCATTTTCAATTTTCAATTAACAGGAATGTATCCTTCTTCTTTAACTATTTTTTGTCCAGCAGAAGAGAGGATGTAATTGACGAATGGACTTACTTTAGTCGTCAATGTTTTTTCATAGTAAAAAAACAAAGGTCGAACCACAGGATATGTTTTATTTTTAGCAGTTTCGAGGGATGGAGCGACAAAAGTCTTTCCGTCGTAAGATACTTTAATTGCTTTTATTTTATTATTCAAGTAGGCAAGTCCTACGTATCCGATAGCTCCTTTTGTTTGACTTACCGATTGAATAATTGCTCCTGTAGCGGGCATGGAAAGCGCAGAGTTCAAGTAATTTTTATTCTTTAGAATGTGTTCTTTGAAAAATTCATAAGTACCTGAACTTGTTTCACGGCAATAGACAACTATTTCAATGTTTTCACCACCGACTTCTTTCCAATTTTTAATTTTTCCTGTATAGATACCTTCCAATTGTTCACGGGTTAATTGACTTACTTTATTAGCAGGGTTTACAATGACGGCAAGCGCATCGTATGCGATAATTTTTTCTACGAGTGTTTTTCCTGATTGTTGGAATTTAGCTTTTTCATCGAATTTAATTTTACGGGAAGACATAGCAATGTCTGTAGTTCCTTCTAACAAAGCAGATATCCCGACACCGCTACCACCTCCCGTTACGGTTACTTTAGCTGATTTGTAGGTATTAAGGTAACTTTCTGCTTCTTTCTGCGCCAATGGTAATACGGTATCACTTCCTTTTATTTTTTGTCCATAGAGAGATTGTATAAAGATAGCTGTTGCAAGTATAGTCGTTAATGATATTTTCATTTTCTATTTTGTTTTAGTTATTAAATTTCTGCAAAAGTAGTTCGACCAAATTACGATCCAATGAAATAGATGTTACAATTCGATGAAGTTTCAAGATGATTCAACAGCGAAATGCAAAAACAAAACAACAGTAGGGTAGGGGACTGTTATCCGAGAATTAAAATATAGATGTTATTCATTGTTACTTTCTTTCGGTAGTTTCTTTGTGGATTGTTCAATTTTCTTTTCGTCGGTTGTTACACGGCGTTCCATCTTTTTTATGTCTTCGGCAGGTGGCAGTTCTTCGGGTTTTATGCCTCTGTTTCCCAACATTTCCCGTACGGTTTTGTTATTCTGAACGTGTTCGGTGGTGATAGAATTTTCGCCGTATAAGTTTTTTTCGCTTACGTTATGGTTTGTCATTTCTGTTGCCAAATTTTTTGCGGCTATAGTCAGTGTTGGCAGGAAATCGGCAAGTGGTCGAGTAGATTTGATACCAAGACGGCGTTTCATATCTTCGGTTGTGTATCCTCCAAACAATGCCGTATCTCCTTTTGAGCGAATACGCCCAAAGCCCTTATCATCTACGCCGCGCTCGTATATATTTTGCGAAAGTTGTTTTTCTGCTGCACTGAGTTCTATTTTTTGAGTTTGAATAGCAAAATAACTTTGAGCAAAAGCAATTTCTTCTTTCTTTGGGTCGCCATTTTGAGCAATCATGTAGCACGCAAAACGGGTAAGCATATAATCTTCAATTTCTCGTTTTGCACCATTGCCGAGTTCGACCATTTTCGTAACCTCGCGAAAATGGTCATCCACATTTATACCCTGTGTTTTACACGATTCTACGGCACGGTTTATTGCAACAACGAAATTTTCCCATCGGGCATAACTCAACACCATTGCAGTTCACGTGCAAACCAAATTTCAACCTGCTCTTTTTGCTCGTTTTCAATATATTGAGCAATCTTGTCAAATGAAGTTTTGTACTGATTTATTTTTAGTTTATCCATATCTTATATCTTTATTTATCCAAATCATTAACTATCTCGTCTATCACTTTGCGCAATTCGTCTTCACGTTTCACTATTT
>JAIROC010000343.1 GCA_031257735.1 Bacteroidales bacterium
ATTAATGTAGCGTATAGTGTGTATAATCAAACTATTACAATGACAATGTTCTAATGGTGTCCATTAGAACATATACTGGTTATTAGGCAGTTAGGTTCTAATGGACAATTTGGGATAAATGCAGGCATAGCCTGCTTGGATAGAGCGAACGAGGTAGAACCTCGTCCGAACGAGGTAATTAATTAACCAATAAAACTCAATATTATGAAAAGGACAGGTATACAGAAAAATTTAATTGCAGACGAGAATTCCCAATTTACTGCATCGCTAAGTAAAAAATTAAAAAAAGTCCGTCCAAGAGATGACGAATTGAAAAAAGATGATTATTCACAAAGAGATGCTCGCAAGGAGATAGAGTATATAATGGGTAGTGGCAAGGTTATATCAAAAGTATTAAAGTATGTAGAAGACTATGCGCAACAAGATGAACCCTTATTGATAGAGGGAGAAACAGGTGTTGGAAAACAAGAAATTGCCAAATATTTACATTCAATAAGTCCAAGAAGAAACAAAGAACTTGTTATCTTTGATTGTGGCGCTACTACTGAAAGTTTGACTGAAGCAGAATTATTTGGCAGTAAAAAAGGAGCTTATACTGACTCTAAAGAAGACAGAGCGGGGATAATTGAAGCAGCCAAAGGCGGTACTTTATTTTTGGATGAAATAAATTCTTTTCCCATAAAACTACAACCTAAACTTTTACACCTTATACAGGAAAGAGAATACAAAAGAGTAGGAGATGAGAAGTATATTAAAGCTGATGTAAGAGTAATTGCCGCGAGCAATGAAAATCTTAAAGATTTGGTAAAAAAAGGACTTTTCCGTAAAGACCTTTTTTACAGGATTGTTGGTAAAATCACAATTCCTCCATTAAGAGAACGAGAAGAAGATATTGATTTTTTCATAAACAGATTTATCAAAGAAAAAGCAGACAAATTAAAAAAAGCAGGAGTACATATTGACGAGGATGTGAGAGATTTATTAAGAAATTATACTTGGGAGGGTAATGTGCGTGAATTAATAAATGTTATTCATGAATTAGTTACGCATGTCAAACAAGATAAAAAAACAAAAATCTATATCATTAATTCTTCATTAATAAAAGAATGTGATTTACTTAAAATTGAACACTCTGAAAATAAAGTAACTTATGAAGATGATGACTATACAAATAAAAATGCAGATATTATAAAGAAAATGAAACTCATAGAACGTGCAATGAAAAAAGCAGGCGGAAACGTTAAGGAAGCTATTAAATTAATCGGTATATCTCGCAGCACATTTTATCGTTGGAAAAAAGAAATAAAGGAATTTCTGGCAATGTATAAGAGCAAGTAAAACAGAGGAGTTCCAAATATGGGACTCCTCTGTTCTATTTTTCATGTTTTGTCGAGTTAATAAAATAGTATAGTTTAATGATTTACGAAAAAGTGAAATTAATAGTTCATCTGATAGTCCCGTTTTCTGGACTAATAATCTCATTTTTTGGACTATTAGATGGCATGCCATGTTAGGAAAATAACAGTAAAACATTGTAGTTTAATTAGATATATAGTTTGGCACAGAAAATGTATAAATATATGGTAGTATAAATTAATTTTTTTTAATATGCAAAAACATTGTTTAGACTCCAGAGGAGTACAGCAGAAAAGAGAAGAGCTATATGTTCTGAATGAAGAATTGTTAATTAACATTAACATAGTGTTAAACCTTTTAAAAGTAGTAGATTATGGCAGATAGTTGGTCAATAAAAAAGCAAGTGCATCATGGAGAGGGGGGTAGAAATGTTGTTTGGAAGTGGTATGTTTACTGTGATAATGAAGTCGTGGGAAGTGGTACTGAAGACACAAAAAGAGATGCCAAAAGAGCAGGGAGAACATTTGTGAATACAATACCTTGTGACACTTCTACTTCTCCCAATGGAGATGATTATTTGGATGGGGATGGCAAGATTTATAAAGGTGAGGATCGTAGGATTTATAGAGGTGAGGATGGTAAAATTTATAGAATTGGGATTGACCCCCCTTGTATTAATGCATCAATAGCTAATGGTAAATTGGAACATTTTGAAATTATTAATCCATGGACAGATGAATTTCATTGTTTTACCGTAGATGAGATTTCGGAAAATGAATTATCTTGGTTAGCAGGACTATGTTTCTACGACGCAACCTTATCTAAAAAACATGAATTAGTAGCGGCACAATTAAAAGTTTGGCATACTTATTTGGGTGGAGATTCTGTTACTGAAATACAATCGCTACATAATTTAACTGCTGAAAATTTTGAAGCAATAGCAACAAAATCATGGCAGATGGTTACAGTTCATAGAACAGAAAACGCTGATGGTACAGTACATTTAGATTGGAAAATTGAGTGTTAATTCTTATCTCCGTTGGGTGTACAAGCAAAAGTAAGTATCAAATACGATGATTGTTTGATACTTACTTACAATAATTGATATTGATATTTCGTTAGTGAACTAACAAAATTAGATTAGATAAGATTTTTAAATATTAGAATATTGTTTATTGTCAAAAAACATAATATTATGGAAAATTTTAAAGTAGAAAGAAATATAGTACATTACATTTTGATTGCAATATTGAGTGTTAGTTTTTGTTTCAAATTGAATCATGTTTTTGCACAAAAAGTTATGAGGAGTAATCATTATTTCAGTGTTAATATAGAAGAGAACAAGTCATTTATATTAGGAGAAGAGGTAGATGTGGGGGATTATTATGATTTAATGCTAATGATTAAGACAAAGTATGGGAAAGATTCGGAACAGTATAGATTTTTAATTCCTGATACTGTAAAGTATAGAATGTGGTATGGTTTTTCGTTTCCATTTCCAATGTCGGAAATTAAGGGAAGAGGTGATCGTCGTCAACGATATCTTAGGCAGTTGAGAAAATTGCCAATGGTAGCAATTTCTTATGAACAAGCAGTGGCTTATTGTCAATGGCAAGATTCAATAATAAATAGATTTAGTAAATCGTATAGACAGTATAGTTTACCAACAAAAGCAGATTATGAGATGTCCTTGAAAAAGGCAAAAATAACTGCAAGGAAATCTCTGTCTACACTACAAGTAAAACATACTCGTAAACGGATATTTGGTTTGACCGATAATATTGCAGAGTATACTCAAGATGGTATGATTGTTTTAGGAGATGAAAATACTGCACTGAAATTTGTAGATGTAAAAGATGTCGGTAATGTTCCGATAGGTTTTCGTTATAAATATAAAGTGGTAATTAAAAAATGAAAATTTCCTTTGTGGGTACATAAATATTTTATAAATCATTGTTGAAAGATTAGTTATTTCATCATGAAATATTTCAAATTTTTGCACTTGGAGGTAGGGCTGTGTATTTTTTGGTATCGCGGCTATGAACATATCGACAATGATTTACAAGTTGCAGGAATGTAATGATGGCAACAAGTTTGATTTTACTGTAGTCTTTGGGATACCAGCAAACCCCTGTGTCTTTTTTCAAAAAAAATAACGCCTTTGTCAATAAAAAAATAACAGTAAAATACAAGAACAAAATCCCCTGTTCGGACGAGGTTCTACCTCGTTCGAATTATTCTCGCAGGTTCTACCTGCGCAGTAAAAAGAATATAAAATAAATACAGGCATAGCTTGCTTGGAGTGATAGAGAAAAAAACAAAAGAGAAAGATAAAAAAATCGTAACTACTCAGGTAGGTTAATGCATTATTTCGTAGCCATTTATGTTTGTGATGTTTTTTGTATCCGACAGATGTTAAAATCATAATTGTCATATTATCAATAAATAACAAAATATACA
>JAIROC010000121.1 GCA_031257735.1 Bacteroidales bacterium
GGCTCGACCTCGAAGTTACCGAAGAGGATTACGCGATGGAAGCAATCGAAGGCGGCGAACACGGTAAAACGAAAGAGGATTACAACGGACTGATTGCACAAAGTATCCGAGAGATGTATCGTGTACTGAAATTCGACCGATGGCTGTCGTTTGTCTTTGCCCACAAAGACCCTGAATTTTGGCATTTAATAATTGACACCGCCGAAAGTTGCGGTTTTGAATATGCGGGCGCAGTACCGCAGAAAAACGGGCAAACAAGTTTCAAAAAGCGACAAAACCCGTTTACTGTTTTGTCGGGACAGCTGATTATCAATTTCCGCAAGGTGCGCAATCCGAAATCAATCCTCAAAGCCAACTTGGGAATGGATATTTCGGAAATTGTGATGCAGACAATCGAAGGCATTATTGCCAAAAATCACGGCGCAACGCTCGAACAAATCAACGATGAACTTATTATTAAGGGTCTCGAACTTGGTTTTTTGGATTTATTGAAGAAAGAATATACCGACCTCACACCACTGCTAATGTCAAGTTTCGATTATGATGTTGAAACGGAAATTTTTACAATACGAAAAGACACGAAATTCACAACGCATATTGATGTTCATTTGCGGATTAAATACTATTTATTGAGTTATTTGCGTCGTAAAAAACGTGAAAATAAAATTGCTGCTTTCGACGAAATAATTTTAGAAATTTTGCCGCTACTTAGGAACGGTTCAACACCCGAAAATCAAACTGTTTTAAGCGTGCTTGAATGTATTGCCGAGCGTGTTGGCAGAGACGGTTGGCGATTGAAGCAGGAAAACGAACAAATGAAGCTGTTCAACTGATATAAATATTGCAGTGACAGCGTATCGAAGTCAAACTCCTCGTTCGGACGAGGTTCTACCTCGTTCGCTCTATCCAAGCAGGCTATGCCTGCATTTATTTCATTTTCAATTTTCAATTTTCAATTGTTGAAGCCTGCTTGGATAGAGCGAATGAGGGTTAATGCTCCTATAATTGGGTCAGTTTTTTAGCATCAACAAGTTTATGCTCTTAGATTGGGTCAGTTTTTTAGCATCAACAAGTTGATGCTAAAAAAGTGGGTCAGTTTTTTAGCATCAACAAGTTGATGCTAAAAAAGTGGGTCAGTTTTTCGTCATCAACAAGTTGATGCTAAAAAAGTGGGTCAATATTTTGCCATCAACAAGTTGATGCTAAAAAAGTGGGTCAGTTTTTTGCCATCAACAAGTTGATGCTAAAAAAGTGGGTCAGTTTTTCGTCATCAACAAATTGATGCTAAAAAAGTGGATACAATTTATGACAAGATGTCAGTGGATAGCAGGGGAAGATTGAAATTTATATATTTTTTTTAATTTAATAACGTAAAAAGTAATGGAAAGAATTAAGTCATTTTATTTACCTCAGTTACATAATGGGGAAAGTGCAAATTTTCATCATGAAAGTTTAGAACAGTTGGAAAAGTCAGATCCATCAATATTGGGCGTGAGCGAGCAGATACTTGCTTACCACTCAGTTTGTGAAGGATTAGATCGTGCGATAGACGTCTATATGTCGAGTGATCTTTCGATTGAATCAACGCGACGTGATGGTATTCGCGTCCGTGCCTATTCGGCATTTAAGGCTTATGTGAAGGTATATCTCAACGATGAAAATGAAGAAATCGTCGAAGCAGCCGAACATGTCATAGCAATTATTAGAAGTATGGAACGAGAACACGGTAACCCAGTCAGTTTAGGGTTAGTAAAAGGTTCCACTGCCTTGTTAAGTCTCTTACGTAACCTCGAACCATATTCGGCAGATATAGAACGTATTGGAGCAACAGCTAGACTGAAAAAACTCGCAGAAGCAAATCAGTCCTTTATTGATCTGCAATTTGAACGCTATACCGAAAAAAGCGAAAAACCTTCAGGCGATGTTAAAGCTGCCCGCGCAGAAGCTGATGCCATTTACAAAGATATCGTCAATAGGATTAACGCACAAATACTGCTGACCCCAAACGAAGCATTCACCCCTTACGTGAAAACACAAAATGCTATCATTGATCGTTACAGACTCATTGTGGCACAGCGAAAGGGACGTGCAACAAAATAAAATAGAGACGTTTTCTCGTATCCATTTTATTGTTTGTATGTGATTGAGAATTTTATGTACTTTTGTAAATCATATTTTTGCAGAAATAAATAATAAGAAACAAAATATCATTAACCATGAAAAAAAGATATTTAGACCCAAAAAATGATTTACCATTCAAACGTATTTTTGGAGAACATCCTGATTTATTGATAAGTTTTCTCAATGCACTCATGCCTTTTGACAAAAATCACTATATAATAAGTATAGAATATTTGTCGCCTGAACAAGTACCTGAAAATCCAGCAAAGAAAGATTCGATAGTAGATGTTCGATGTAAAGACAATTACGGAAGACGGTTTATCGTAGAGATGCAAATGTATTGGAATACATCGTTCACAAACAGATTTCTATTCAATGCCGCTAAATCATACGTAAAACAACTTGATAGAAAAAAAACTTATAATCTCCTTAAACCTGTCTATGCTTTAGGAATAATAAATGATGTTTTCGATAAAAAAGCAAACAGATATTATCATCGTTATGTAATAGAAAATCCGGACGACCACGAAGATTTCATAAGCGGAATGGAATTTGTAATGATAGAATTACCAAAATTCAAGGCAGAAAGTTTAATGGAAAAAAAGATGGCTGTACTATGGTTACGATTTTTAAAAGAAATAGAAGATGAAAAATACATCGAGCCAGCAAAAGAACTCATGGAAAACAAATATATTCGTCAAGCAATAACCTTGTGTGAGGAAGGTGCATTTACGGAAAAAGAATTAGATGCGTATGAAAGATATTGGGATATAATATGTAGAGAAAATGCTATGCGATCAACAAACATAAGAATAGGAGAAGAAATAGGGTTTGAAATAGGGTTGAAAAAAGGAGAAAAAATAGGGTTGGAAAAAGGGTTGGAAAAAGGGAAAAAAATAGGACGAAAAGAAGGAATGGAAATAGGACGAAAAGAAGAGCAGGAAACGTTTGTTATAAAAAGTTTCAACAATGGTTTGTCGTTTGAGATTATCTCTTCTATAACAGCATTGACAGAAAAAGAAATAATTGCTATCCTAAAGAAAAATAAGTTGATATAATAATGTATCTTTACCAATGCATTCTTATCCGATAGATATTTTATTGACATCAATATTCCCGAAGACAACCAAAAGACACAATCGGAATTAAAGGAGGTTAGTTATTTCAAGAGAACTGATTGACTGATGGAAACGAGAGACCTGTATCTTTTATAATTTGATTGTTGAAGAAAGGAAAAAAAGATTATCTTTGCAAATCATATTTTTGCAGAAATAAATAATAAGAAACAAAATATCATTAACCATGAAAAAAAGATATTTAGACCCAAAAAATGATTTACCATTCAAACGTATCTTTGGAGAACATCCTGATTTATTGATAAGTTTTCTCAATGCACTCATGCCTTTTGACGAAAATCACTATATAATAAGTATTGAATATTTGTCGCCTAAACAAGTGCCTGAAAATCCAGCAAAGATAGATTCTATAGTAGATGTTCGATGCAAAGACAATTATGGAAGACAGTTTATCGTAGAGATGCAAATGTATTGGAATACATCGTTCATAGACAGATTTCTATCCAATGGCGCTAAATCATACGTAAAACGACTTAATAGAAAAAAAGGATACGATATCCTTAAACCTGTCTATGCTTTAGGAATAATAAATGATGTTTTCGATAAAAAAGCAAACAGATATTATCATCGTTATGTAACAGAAAATCCGGACAACCACGAAGATTTCATAAACGGAATGGAATTTGTAATGATAGAATTACCAAAATTCAAGGCAGAAAGTTTAATGGAAAAAAAGATGGCTGTATTATGGTTACGATTTTTAAAAGAAATAGAAGATGAAAAATACATCGAGCCAGCAAAAGAACTCATGGAAAACAAATATATTCGTCAAGCAATAACCCTGTGTGAAGAAGGTGCATTTACAGAAAAGGAATTAAATGCGTATGAAAAATATTGGGATATAATACGTAGAGAAAATGCTATGCGATCAACAAACATAAGAGTAGGAGAAGAAAAAGGGTTGAAAAAAGGAGAAAAAATAGGGTTGGAAAAAGGAGAAAAAATAGGGTTGGAAAAAGGGAAAAAAATAGGACGAAAAGAAGGAATGGAAATAGGACGAAAAGAAGAGCAG
>JAIROC010000535.1 GCA_031257735.1 Bacteroidales bacterium
TTTTTATATATTTTTTTTTTCTTTCTCTGTGATATCTCACACACACACACACACACACACACACACACACACACACACACACACACACACACACACACACACACACACACACACAGGAATCAAGTAGTTACGTATGTCACGCAAGCGCTGACAGACGTGGTTTTATATATAGCGGGGAACGAAAAGAGAAAAGGGACGGAAAAGCAAAAGGTAAATCATATTTACTCGTTCGTATGTCCTCCTGTCCACTTGTTTATTTGTCCTGTATCTATAAGGATAAGGGACAGATATTACTTTCTGTATACTTTCACACTGTGGATGGAAAATACCACATTTTTTGCCATAAAAAAATGCTGGTATATTACTACAGAGAAAGTCAAGCATATAATGCTGCCTTTCGACTATACGTCGGCATTACAGAACACCGCGTCGGCATTACAGAACACCACGTCGGCATCACAAAACACCACGTCGGCATTACAAAACACCACATCGGAGACTTTTTGCAAGATATTAGAAAAATATTATTTTATGATTTTATTAACAAAATTGCGGTCTCTATGTCATGGTTGCCGATAATGCAAATATTGATAGAAAGTAAAAATAAATTGTAATGATAACAAAAAAGGAAATTTAATAATAACAAAAAAAAATTTTTAAAAATGGGAAAAATAAAGAAAAGTATTGCAAAGAAAATACATAGCGTAGAAGAAGCTATTAAAGGGGCGTCGAGTTCGCAGGAGATAATAGATATATTAACTGCACACGGTTATCCGCCAGAGGAAATTAGAAAAGCAGAAATTATGTTGGAAAATGTGAAACACTTGACCTCAACACAGGTTGAAGATTATAGCGACAAATATGCCGCTAATGAACTTGTAAACAAAGAATGGAATACATCCTATTCTTTATATATGATAATACTGAAAATAGTAAGGGTCGTTTTTAAGGATGAGATGGATATGCTGAAAAGATTTAAGGCGACAGGTAAAAGACGACGGAGTTTATCGGGATGGTTAAATGATGCAAATATATTTTACAGCAACATCTTAGATACGCCTGCCGCTATCGAAAGATTACAGCGTTACGGATATACGTATGAACGTTTGCAAAAAGAATATGACGGAATAAAAAAAGTAGAAGACTTACACAGTCGCAAATTAGCCGAAAAAGGAGAAGCTCAACAGTCTACCGTTGAACGAGACAAGGCTTTCGATGAACTCTACAACTGGTACAGCGACTTCCGCGCTATTGCACGTGTCGCTTTCTACGATAAACCTCAACTGTTAGAAGCGCTCGGAATAAGAATTAAGAATTAAAAATTAAAAATTAAAAATGAGTGGACGAGTAGAAGAAGGTACGAAAGGGCGAAAGAGACTGTGTGAAAAGTATTTTCGCAACAATAGAGGTCGTCATTGCGAGGAGCGCAGCGACGTGGCAATCCCTAACAATCAATGCGTTTTTGGTCAGGGATTGGCTACGCCGAGCTTCACTTTGTTACGGTTGCTTCGCTACGCTCGCAATGACGGCGTTGTTTGGACGTTTTTATGTGTTTTCACACAGCCTCGAAAGAGACTGTGTGAAAAGTATTTTCGCAACAATAGAGGTCGTCATTGCGGGCTTGGTATGCAAGGCTGTAACCTTGCTTTTAACACGACGGTCTGGAAAACGCCATACAGTGGAAAACTCGTCTACTCGTTTACCAAATGAAAATACATTTATCAAATATATAATTTACAAATACATTTATTAAAATATTAAAAAAGTCTGTCACAGGAGATAGACGTTAAACTCAATTTATAATATGACAAGAAAAGTTTTTTTATTTTTAACAGTAGCTTTGTGCCTTTGCATGGAAAACAAAACAATGGCGTATAGTTTCTCTGCCACCAATAATGGGAAAACCATTTATTACAATATTACCTCTTCATCAGCGCCTCGTACAGTAGAAGTTACTTATCGTAATACTACGTCTGATTATAATAGTTATAGTGGCGTTGTTGACATTCCTTCTACCGTAATATATGGGGGCAATACTTATTCGGTTACTTCGATTGGAAATAATGCTTTTTACAATGACTCTAATTTAACATCTATAACTATTCCCAATTCAGTTACAAGTATTGGAAATAGCGCTTTTTCCAATTGCCACGGCTTAACATCAGTAACGATTGGCAACTCGGTAGACACTATTGGAAATTGGGCTTTTTACCAGTGCAGCGGCTTAACATCAGTAACGATTGGCAATTCGGTTACTACTATTGGAGATTATGCTTTTCTCTATTGCAGCGGCTTAACCAGTACATTAACTATTCCCAATTCGGTTACTACTATAGGAAATGTTGCTTTTGGATTTTGCAGTGGCTTAACCGGCATTTCTGTTGATGCAAGCCATACAATCTATTCTTCTAATGGAGGCGTATTGTTCAATAAGAATCAAACAATACTAATATGTTATCCTGCAGGTAAAACAGGAAATTATATTATTCCCAATACAGTTACCTCTATTGGAGCGGAGGCTTTTATTACTTGCAGCGGCTTAACATCAGTTACTATTCCCAATTCAGTTACTTCTATTGGAGAGGGGGCTTTTGTTAATTGCGGCAACTTAGCCACATATGTACAAGCCATAACTCCTCCTTCAATTTACATTAATACTTTTTCTTCCAATGCTTTGGTGTACGTACCTTGTGGCAGAACAGTTGTGTATCAAAACGCTACTTATTGGGCGAATCTTAATATAATAGATTATGCTTTTTTTGATGTTTATGTGCAAAGCAATAATGTTACAATGGGGACTGCCAGTGTAACACAATTTAATACCTGTGCAAATAATAATAACGTTATTATTGCAGCAACGCCCAATATGGGTTACCGTTTTGTACAATGGAATGACGGCAATAACCAAAACCCGCGCAGAATTACCCTTACGCAGGATACAAACCTTACCGCTATATTTACCAATATGATACAAGGTATGTATTATGTAGCAATAAATGCCAATAATCCCAATATGGGAACGGTTTTTGGTAGCGGAGATTATGTTCAAAATGGCATTGCTACTATTGGCGCTATAGCTAAACAAGGTTACCGTTTTACACAATGGCATGATGGCAATACAACTAATCCGCGCGCAGTTACAGTAACGCAGGATACAAACTTTATAGCTATATTTACCAATATAACGCAAGGTATGTATTATGTGACAGTAAATAGCAATAATCCAAGCATGGGAACGGTTTCCAGCAGTGATGAATATGCGGCAAACAGCAATGCAGTTCTTACCGCAACACCCAATACGGGATACCGTTTTGTACAGTGGCATGATGGTAATAAGCAAAATCCACGTAGCATTACCGTTACTCAAGATACAGTTTTTACCGCCGAGTTTGGCGTCTTATCTGCCAATATGTTTCATGTTTCGGTAAGCAGCAAGAATACAGGTATGGGGACTGTTAGCGGCAGCGGAGATTATGCGACAAACGCAACAGCTTCTATTGCCGCCGTAGCTAATACAGGTTACCGTTTTGTACAGTGGAATGATGGCAGTAACCAAAACCCACGTAGCATTACCATTACTCAAGATACATCTTTTATAGCCGAGTTTGGCGTCTTATCTGCCAATATGTACCATGTAACGGTAAACAGCAACAATACAAGTATGGGGACTATTAGCGGCAATGGAGATTATGCGGCAAACACAACAGCTTCTATTGCTGCCATAGCCAATACAGGTTATCGCTTTGTACAATGGACAGATGGAGATAAGCAAAACCCACGTATCATTACTGTTACTCAAGATACAACTTTTACCGCCGAGTTTGCCAGCGCTACACAAAATACCTATCATATAACCGTATTATCCAATGACCAGACAAAAGGTAGCGTTATAGGAGGTGGAGATTATGCGGCAAATACAACAACGACTATTGGCGCAATGGCTAATCAAGGTTGTTATTTTGTGCAGTGGAATGACGGTAATACAGATAATCCACGAACAATAATCCTAATATCCGACACTGTTTTTACGGCTATGTTTGCTTCATCTTCTCAAACTACATATCACGTAAACGTCTTATCTAATGATATAACAAAAGGCTCTGTTACCGGCAGTGGAAATTATGAAGCAAATACGACAATATCTATTGGCGCAATAGCAAATCAAGGTTACCGCTTTATGCAGTGGAATGACAGAAATAAAGATAATCCACGTATAATAAACGTAACACAAGATACAACATTTATAGCTACATTTGAAGACGACGTCAGTATAACAGATATTTCAACTTCCAACATAAACATCTATCCTAATCCCGCAAGAGATAATATTCATATTACCCTGCCAGAAGATAGACCTCATGCAGTCTTTACGCTCTACGACATGCAAGGTAAAATGCTTATCAGAAAAGAAATAAACAGTCAAGCGGAAATCACAGTAAACAATCTTGCTGGAGGTATTTATATCTACAATATACAAACAGAAAAAGAAAACTATAAAGGTAAATTAAGAATTAAAAATTAAAAATTAAAAAAGAGTAGATGAGGAAATAAAGTAAGACAAGCAGTTATGTTTGTCTTACTTTTCATCACTTTGAAAAAAATAATAAAAAGAAGATGAAAACATTTAAAGAGATATATGGCGAGGTATTTTTAAAGTCATGGGAAAGGGAATGGAATTATTATGGAGGTCATTTAAAAAAACCATTTGAGAACTTCCAAGAAGAAGAAGAAGAAAGTATACAAGAAGAATGTATGGATTTTATAAAAAATTATTTAACACTGGGAGGAAAAGAACAAGTAAGATTATTTAAATTCATAAATAAATTAGACCTTTATCGATTACAGCATATTATATCTACATTTTTTCTTGGTATATATTTGTATCATTCATTGTGTATTGTGCATTGTACAATTGATAATGAAATTAATAAAATATTGAAAAAAAGTAAGATTCCTTCACATGTGAGAATAGATTTTACCTATATATGGTTTTTGATTTGCCTGTTTCATGATTTAGGGTATCAATATGAAAACAAGAAAAAAAAGGAAGAATATTCTTCCTTTTTTAAGAAAGAATGCCAAGAGTATCTCTTACATTCAGCGGAAGGCGTACCTGAATTTTATAAAAATATAGTTGAGAAATATTTTAATTATCATGTAAGAAGATTTGGGAAAAAAGAACATGGTATATGTTGTGCACGTGTTCTATTCGAAGACTTATGTAAAATAAGAAAGGGGAAGGAGGAATCTAAAACAAATCTCTATTGGGGAAAAGATTTAGAAGCTATATACAATTATGTGGCATGGATTATTCTGGCGCACAATATATGGTATGTAAAAAAAGGAGGGATGGATGCCTATTGCTATGAGGTTACAGAGTTAGAAGATTTAATTTTAAATGAGAATGAATATAAAATAACACTAAAAGAATATCCATTTCTTTTTCTCTTTTGTTTGGTGGACGGTATTGAGCCTGTGAAACGCATTTATCCAATGTCGCTTGATCAAGTATCTCTGGAAATCAATAATGAGAAAATTAAACTCCAACCAAATTTTAACAATGAAATACCCAAAGATGAAGAGGATTTGAAAGGGTGGTTGGGAAATGTATATAAATGTATTGATTGGCTATCCAAAACAGCAGACCTAAATAATTGGCTGACAAAGACAGAAATAAAGAAAGATACAGATACAGATACAAAGAAAGAAAAAACAAAGTATTCTGTAGAAATAAATTTAATAAATAATTAATCCATGATGATATGTTTTTTATATTAACATTATGAATAATTGGCAGTATAGTCAATTGTTGGGAAGCACGAAAACTAACAGTAAATAAAAAATTACAAGAGATGAATCATAAGAATAATATTAATCATATAAATCACAGTTCAGACAATATGTTGGACAAGTGTACAAGTAAACAAGTGAATAGGATGAAAGTAAATATAGAAATAAGTAAAAGCATCAGCGTAAACCCACAGGGAAGGAATGTGTATAACCTATATTCCCTTATTGCAAAGGCGATACGATTGAAACAACCAAAACGAAGCATAGATAGACGTCGTCAATTCAAACCCATAATGCAGTGGAAAGTTGCGCAACTAATTGTGAATAATAAGAATAAATTTTTGTTTAATGTAAAAGGAAATATCATGAAAAAGATACAGTTGTTGATAGGGTTAATTATGAGCATATTAATTTCTATCCCAATCACTATGCAATCTCAAAGTACATGTCCAAACTTAGATTTCTCAATGGCTAATTTTACGCATTGGCAACCGTATTTAGGTTTCTGTGGAAGTGGAATTAATATAAATCCAAGTTCTCCAACAGCTGGCAGACATACTATCATGGATGCACAGCAATTGATGATGACAGGACAAATGCAGGATGAACGATGTGCGGCTATTTCTAAAGTACCAACAGGATTTAACTATATTGCAAAATTAGGAAATGAAAATATAGGCTCTGAAATGGAAGCCTTAGAATATACTATGAGAGTAGATAGTTCAAATTCTTTGCTCATATTGCATTTTGCATGGGTAATGGAATATCCAGAACATTCCCTTGAAGATCGCCCAAAATTTACAATAACCATAAAGGATAGTCTGGGGCAAGCAATAGATAGTTCTATTCTTCCTTGTGGCAATATAAATTTTGTAGCATCTAGAAATTTAACGAATCTAATTTGCTATATATCTCCATCTCCATCTACTGGTGGTTTTTTAGCACGTGATTGGACAACGGTTGGCTTCAATTTAGAACCCTTAATTGGACAAAGAATAAAAATATATTTTGAAACAAGAGACTGTACACAATCGGGACATTATGGTTATGCCTATATCGTGGGAGAATGTAAACCAATGACCATCGACTTAATGTATTGCGAAGGAGAGTCCGTTGCACATTTTCAAGCTCCTGACGGATTTGCGTATTATCAATGGACAAGAAGCAGTCATCCGGGCTGGACAATGGCGGGGACAAAGCAAATCGTAATTGCTGATCCTATAGACGGGGAAGAAATTATATGCAAGGTTACATCCGAATTGGATTCCAACTGTTCTGCAACATTGCGTACCGTAATAGCCCAAACATCTATTGATGCGGATTTTGTATATGGCGTTATGGAAAATGGCGGAGTAGATATTGGTGGACATAATTACCAAAATTGGTATGATACATTAAGTCGAACCGCTACCTTTGTGGACTTGTCTACTGTGAAAAACAGTAAAAAAGAATCTATCTTATGGGAAATACCATCGCTCGGCGTAATGTCGTGGGATTCATTATTTACCTATACATTCCCCTTTCCTGAAACAAATGAAGCTGTTGAATATTTGATTCGTTTAACGGTTTATGCAGAAAATGGATGCATAGATACATCACAAGGAAGAATAACACACTACATCACTATTTATTCATCCCCCAGAGTGAGAATAGCAGGAGTAGAACAACTGTGTGCAGGAGATTCAACCTACTTAAAGGCGATTGTGTCTAGTTCTAAATTTATTGAACATAGATGGCATTGGCAGGATTCGAATAATGTCATACACACCGCAACCGGAGATTCACTTCTAATAGACCGACCTGGTACGTATTTTCTTACCTCAATAGACAGTACAGGTTATTTTGTTCGAGATACGCATGTAGTTACTCCATTAAAACCAGTTATGTCCGTATATATAACAGATGTTGATTGCTATGGAGATGCAACCGGAGGATTTATGTATAGCGGCATAACCGGAGGAGAAAGTCCATATCAACGGTATCATTGGATATTATTGGATGCAAATGGAAATTCATACACGGAAGCTGGAAGTCTCTTGGGAGGAATGTATACGAATTTGATAGCGGGCAAATATATTTTCGAGGCAATAGATGCCAGAGGCTGCCTTATATACGACGAAATAGTCATAAAACAAAATGACTCTTTGAAAATAAAAGCTACATCAACACCTGCTATTTGTGGATTGGATAACGGTTCACTTAACCTCACGGTAACAGGAGGAGTGCCTCCTTATACGTTTGAAGTTAGAAAAACAGACAATACTTTAATAGATACTACGGATATAGTTTCCAATCTGCGCGTCGGAATATATCGGATAACAGTTATAGATAAAGTAGGCTGTATTACTTCTGATACCATTAGCGTAACATCCATTCCAATATATATACCACATGTCGAATTGTATAGCGATACTTTTGGAACTGTTCAAACCGAAAAAGGAAGTGTTAATATAATACAAGTCAATACCTGTACAAATGATACGGCAATTATAATGGCAATACCCAATACAGATTATCGCTTTGTACAATGGAATGACAGTAATACAAATAATCCACGAAGCATTATCGTAACACAAGATACTGTTTTTATAGCAAAATTTGAGGCAAGTACAGGTATAATTAACCTTAAAACGTCTACAATAGCAATCTATCCCAATCCCGCAAAAGACAATATTATGGTTGTTCTGCCGGAAAATGTACATCAAGCAGTCTTTACACTCTACGGTACACAAGGGGAAGTGTTAATCCGAAAAGAAATCAGTAGTCAGGATGTAGTTTCGGTAAGTAATCTCGCCGGAGGAATATATATCTATAATATACAAACAGAAAAAGAAAACTACTTTGGAAAATTGATAATTAAGAATTAAAAATGAGGGAACAAAGTATGAAAACACGAAAGGACGAAAGAGGTTGTGTGAAAAGTATTTTCGTAACAATAGAGGTCGTCATTGCGAGGAGCGCAGCGACGTGGCAACCGAAGCGAAGCGGAGCTCGACGTAGTCAATCCCTAACAATCAATGCGTTTTGGGGTAGGGATTGGCTACGCCGAGCTTCACTTTGTTACGGTTGCTTCGCGGAGCCTGTCCCGAACAAAGTGTGGGGGCTCGCAATGACGGCGTTGTTTGGACGCTTTTGTGTGTTTTCACACAGCCTCTTTCGGCGCTTCCGCGTTCACTATTAAATACAGTACAAAAATGAGACAAACAAAATTATTAAATAACAAAATCAGTAAAGATAAAAGTAACAAAATGAGAACAACAATTCTATTTTTAGCAGCAGTTTTTTGCCTTTGTAC
>JAIROC010000146.1 GCA_031257735.1 Bacteroidales bacterium
ATTACTGAATCTGAATATTATCCTTTTATCTCCGAATTGAATAATTTAATCACGCACTACAATATCCAAATAGCACGACATATCGGACGTCTATTGGCTGAAAAAGAAAAAGAAAAAGAGAATGAGAATGAGAACGAGAACGATAGTAATTATGAATTATGAATTGTCAAACAAAAATAACTCATAACTCATAACTCATAACCCATAATTCAGTTATTGTCCAATCAAGAATTTGCGTACAATATGTCGGTTATTTCCGTCGGTTAATTGCAACAGATAGAATCCGGGAACATAATTAGAAAGCGATATTTCCGAACAGTATCGGCTCTCGTATATTTTCTGTCCCGTAACAGAATAAATAGACATGATAATATTTTCTGACTGTAGTTCTTGAGAAAGTTCAATGAATAATTTATCTTTTGCAGGATTAGGATATATTTTCACCTCAAGTTCAGGATCGTTTACAGTAATAAATGTTCGGTCTAATTCTTTTCCGAGAACAGGACGTAACATAGGCGTCCCAAATATAAACGAAGGAGACCATTCTCCACTTGACCTGAAAAATACATGTTGACTGCTATTATTATTCTGGTCATATCCGACATTCAGAAATTTTCCGTCTGTTGTCTGGTAACCGATATAAACTCTTCTCGAAACCACGAAAGGTTCATCTATGTAAAACCGTTGAAATCCGTATAATTCATCACTAAATTTTTGCTGAACTAATGCTGTATACAATTCCTGTCCGGGCTGTCCATTATCATCCGTCCAGACAGTAAGCGTAAAATCAAAAGCCGAGACCTCATTCATTGTATGATTTACATATATATCTATGGCACGTAAAGTATCAGGTTTATTCAATGTAAAGCCCAGCGCCAAAGAAGTTTTCTTTTGTGCGACAGAGGAAGTGATTAAATATCCTGCTTCAGGAGTTCCGTCATCGTATGCAAAATAATTATAGAACTTTTGTAGAAAGAGTACCGTATCATTTTTTGGATTTCTATCTCCGCTTCCGCCTTCTCTAAAGACATGTTGTATCAAAAACGCTATACTGTCATTGGCGCTGTTGGGAAATGTAATTTCTTCTATAGGGGGTGTGTTATGCGCAGGAGCATTTTCATAGCCCACCATATAAAAAGGTTCCAGATTTTCAGTTCCTCCTTCGTAGTGTTTAATAATATTTCCACCCTCATCTAATATATAATAATTGTATGTTGTATTTTTGGGTTGGTCGTACAAATTGGTCAGTTTCAAATGAAACGCCGTATCCAATTCACTGCTCTGATTATCTACAAACTGTTTCCAAGGCATTGCCGTATAGTTTAATAAAAAACTTCCCGGATTATTAACAATAGCAATATCATCAATTACGCTATCCTTTTCCAAAAAACCTTTGTCTAAACGTATGTAATCAATATTCCAAAAATCAACATTACTGCCCCAATAAGGATTGTTATTTTCAAATTCTACGGAAGCATAGTTACGAAATCGAAACTGAAACCCTCTGTTAAAATATTTTGCATCCACAATAGGTATTCTTACCTGTCGGAAATAAACCCCATATTCTTCAACAAAAGACTTTAAACTCATTCCACCCGAAGCCCAGACCTGTTCCCAGACTGTTTCCATTGCTGTTACGGAATCGCAGGGAAATTCAAGACTGTCACCGGGAAAATAAGATTGATCGGCAATAATATACACATCAGGATTACAATTACTGTAAATAGTATCTCCTGCATTTACCGTATCTGTTGGATATACCCACCTCATCATATAATATAACAATTCAGTATTTCCACTTTGGTATCCAAATTCCAAGATCAGGCTATCATTTTTTTCGGGTACATCGCCTAATTTCTCCCAAGGATTACCGTCTCCGCCGCCGGGCTGATAATAAAAATAGAAAGATACAGAATCAGCAGGCGTCAAAGCGCTAGGAAGAGGTGAAAATATAGAATCCAAGCGTATGGGCTTAGATAATAATGTATCTGCTCCAAAAGGATAAATAGAAGCATGTTCGTATAATTCTCCTTTTTCATTGACAGCATCCAAAGTCGCACAACCGATAGTTGGTGGATCAATAGAAAAACTTTGGTTTATAAAAGCCTGTTTTCCTATCCATAAAGCTGTATCAGGATAGCCTGTATAATTTGAAAAATCATCAATGAACGGAATTAATATCGGTTCATAATAAATCAGCACGGAACTCTTTTGATTTCTTAACAAATGATTATAGCTATCTTCAATGATTGCATTTTTATATAATCCTGTTAAAATTTCTTGAGCATAATTCGTGTACAACGCACAACTATATAGCGCTATTACAATAAAATACTTCCAAGAAAAATATCCCATCAGCTTTTGTATTTGTTGTTTTATCTGTCTATACATAAAAGACCATTTATCTTTTTTATTCTGTAAATTCAGTAACGTTGCCAGCTGTGAAATATTTTTGAATCACAGAAAAATAAACAATAACAAAGTTATCCTTTGTCAGGTTTTTCAACAGTTAGAATATTTACATCAGTTTGATACGCTGTATCAAATCTCTTTTGTATCTAATGTAATTATCCATTTTTCATTTTTCTGTTTTGCCTCAAATATATTCTTTCCTTTTTCTGTTGATGATTCAGGTATCCAATCTTTACTGAACAATTCTCTGCATCTGATATTAGGATATTTGTTTGCAGACCTTATTTTAAAATCATCATCACTACTTTTGAAAGGCTTAAATTCAAAAGCGATTCTTTTGCCTTCATCATCTACATAAACACTGACATATCGATTTTTATCAAATCCAATAATGTTTTTCATTGCAGAATTAAACGATATTTGTTTTTTTGAAACAGTAACACATGGTTCTCTTCTTTGCACCGATATTTTCTTAACTTTGATTAACTCTCCCATAAAAGATTTCTTTTTTATTTTGGCTGCAAAGATACACGAAATTTTCGAGACTTCAGAACAAACAGTACAAAAAAAAATACAAATGAAAAATAGAATTGCTTTCTTTTTTTTTAATCCCTGTAATTCTACTATTTAAAAATTCCAAGCCTCTTTATTCTTTCTTTTGGCGATATAGAAATATTTTTTACTTGTCATGTATTGACGATTAAATTTTCAAGAATTTCACAGGTTGTATTCCAATTATAGTTCTTTTTGACAAATTCATACCCGTTTGAAGCAATTGTGTTGTATAGTTCGGGTTGGGAAAACAGCATATCAATGGCATCAACATAACCCAAAACGCTGTTACAAATAAGAATTTCTTTTTGAGAAACTATATCCAAAGGTTTGCTTGCTAAAGGAGAAGTAATGCAGGGTATTTTCATTGCCATGGCTTCCAAGAGTTTATTTTGCAATCCTGTACCCAAGAGCATGGGCGCAATAAAAACACGTGATTGAGCATAATACAAACGAATATCTTCAACCCAACCTGTAACAACAACATGTTTTCCCTGTAGTGCATTCACTTTAAATGAAGGCGTTGTTCCGCAAAGAACAATACGGATATTTGGATATTTCTTTAATAATTGTGGTAAAATCATTTCCACGAGATATTCGGCTGCCTGTACATTGGGCGTGTAAGACATATTACCTGTAAATATCAGGTCAAACTGTTTTTCACAGACTATCGGACAGAAAAAATCAGTATCTACTCCATTAGGGATGACTATAATCTTATCATTTTCGGGATGCTTTATCAAGGATCTGTCTACTTCCGTAATGATGGTTTTATTGTCAAAATAATTGAAAATCTCCTTTTCGTATCGTTTAACGCGTTTATATTCCATGTTATAAAAAAAACGTTTCCATGCGGGAGATTGTTCCATAATACGAAATATTCCTTTAGAAAAAACATCCTGATAATCGATAGTTTTATTTATTGTCTGATGCTTTACATATTCTGCCGTTCGGATAAGTTGGGCGTAAATATGGTCAGGATTAATTGTTTTCAATAATGCATCTATTTTCTTTTTTGCTCGTTTATTATAGAAATAGCCACACTGAAAAGGTCTTTTGGAAAAAAAGAAGCACAATAAATTCCATGCAATACTTGCCTTTGACAATTGGAAAATATGTACTTCCTCACAAAAAGAAGCCAATATGTTGACGGCATTTTTATTCAAAGAAACATCATTCAATGCAAATAGATATATCTCATGTCGTTTTGACAATGCCTTTAATTGATGGTATGCCCTTAGCTTATCTCCTTTGTCTAAGGGATATGGAACTCGTGATAACAATACAAATATCTTCAAAACCTGTAAAAATAATATTTCTGCAAATGTACAATTTTTACGGATACATTTTCATTGAAAAGATTTTTTTATATCAAATCACAGAGCGATCGGAGAAATTGTTTTGTGAAAAAATCAGTTGAAAATTTATGGAAAAATATTTCGTATATTCTCTTTGAAAAACATATCTTTGCAAACAAATAATAAAATTCTGTAAATAAAAAGAAACTCCTGTTAATGAGTGATATTGATAATAATAACATAGAAGAAAGTTTATTGGAAAACGAAAATCAGCCACCAAAAGAAGACAATAGTAATGATTTGCAAAAGATATTGCTTGTCAGTGATATGTTTGAGAATTGGTTTTTGGATTATGCCTCTTATGTAATTTTAGACCGCGCTGTTCCTGATATTTATGACGGACTTAAACCTGTTCAAAGACGTATTCTTCATTCTATGGATGAGTTGGAAGATGGAAGGTATAATAAGGTAGCTAACATTATTGGTAATACCATGAAATATCATCCGCATGGAGACGCCTCTATCGGAGATGCGTTGGTGAATATGGGACAAAAAGAACTCTTGATTGATTGTCAAGGGAACTGGGGAAATACGCTTACAGGAGACAGCGCTGCGGCGCCTCGATATATAGAAGCACGTTTGTCAAAGTTTGCCATTGATGTTGTTTTTAATCCGAAAACAACCGTCTGGCAATTTTCTTACGATGGAAGAAATAAAGAACCCATTTGTTTGCCTGTGAAATTTCCGCTTCTTTTGGCGCAAGGTGTTGAAGGAATTGGCGTAGGACTTGCATCTAAAATCCTTCCGCATAATTTTATTGAACTTATTGACGCTTCTATTGCTATCTTGGAAGATAAAGATTTTGTGATTTATCCTGATTTCCCTACAGCAGGATATGTAGATGTAAACAATTACAATGACGGCTTAAGGGGCGGAAAAGTTCGGGTGAGAGCAAAAATTGTTCAAACAGATAAAAAAACACTCACCATTACAGAAATACCTTATGGAACAACAACGCAATCCCTGATTGATAATATTACAAAAGCAGTTGAAAATGGAAAGATAAGTCTCCGTAAAATATTCGATAAGACGGCTGAAAATGCTGAAATCGTTTTGCATTTAGCGCCTAATACTTCTCCTGACCAAACCATAGACGCATTATATGCCTTTACAAATTGTCAAATGTCTATTTCCCCCAATGCATGTGTTATTCAAAATAATAAACCCATATTTGTGGATGTGAAATATATCCTGCGGGAAAACACAAGCAATACGATGAACTTGTTGAAGAAAGAACTCGAAATTCTTTTGGCTGAACTTCATGAGGATTGGCATTGGATATCGCTGGAAAAAATATTTTTCGAGAAAAGAATTTATAAAGAATTGGAAAAAGATCAAGAGAGTTTTGATGAACAGTTAGATGCGATAGAAAGAGCTTTTGACCCCTATCGACAACAGTTTAAACGAGAAATTCTACGAGAAGATGTTTTAAAACTTACCGAAAAACCTGTTCGTAAGATTTCTAAGTTTGATATTAAAAAGGCAGACGAACAAATACAAAATATTGAAGATAATATTGATGAAGTCAGTAATCACCTTTCGCATCTTGTCGATTACACAATTAATTACTTCAAACAGATTAAAAAGAAATACGGAACAGGAAAAGAACGTAAAACAGAAATCCGTAACTTTGATACAATTGTCAGAACAAATGTTGCTGTAGCCAATCAGAAACTGTATGTGGACAGAGAAAGCGGGTTTATTGGAACAGGGCTGAAAAAAAATGAATACCTGTGTGATTGTTCCGATATTGATGAAATTATTGTCTTCAGAGACAATGGAACGTTTATTGTTACCAAAGTATCCGAAAAACAATTTATAGGAAAAAATATTATTCATGCAGATGTCTTTGCTCGAAATGATGACAGAACTATCTATAATATGGTATACGCCAATGGAAAAAATGGAACTGCATTTGCTAAACGATTTGCTATTGGAGGAATAACCAGAGATAAATCGTATGACTTGACACAAGGAAAAGAGGGCTCGCATGTCTTGTATTTTACTGCAAATAAAAACGGGGAAGCTGAAGTTATCAAAATTACACTCAAACCAAGACCTAAACTAAAGAAAATAACGTTTGAGTTCGATTTTAGTTCCTTAGCTATTAAAGGAAGAAATTCCAATGGAAATATACTCAGTAAAAACCCTGTGAGAAATATCGTATTGTTGCAAAAAGGAACATCAACTTTAGGCGCATTGGCTATTTGGTACGATAAAACAGTAAAAAGACTTAATGTAGAAGAACGAGGTTTTTTGTTAGGGGAATTTTCTGGGGATGATAAAATTATTGCTTACTATGAAGATGGTTATTACAAGATTACAGGTTTTGATATTGCAACGCATTTCGATGATAACCTGTTATGGATTGAAAAATACAATGCAAACAAACCCGTTACTGTCATCTACAAAGATAACATCAAAAAGAAATATCTTATCAAACGAACGCTTCCCGAATTGAGTACGAAGAAAGTCGATCTGATAGATAAAACACAAAAACAAAACTTGAAATTACTTAGCGTTAATTATCTGCCACAGATAGAAATTATTTACACTGACAAAAATAAAAAAGATAAAACAACAACAACTCTTGTCGTGTCTGATTTCATAGACGTCATGAAAATAAAAGCAAAAGGGAAGAACCTTCCATTTGACAATATTGTTTCTTTGAAGGAATTAGAACCTCTTCCCTACACAGAAACTGAAGAGATAAATACAATAGACGAACAGGAAAGTACTGACAACAATCAAACGTCTTCTTTCGATAACAGTTCCGTACGGAATGAACAGGAAAAAGATTTGGGCGAACAACTGTCTCTTTTTGATTTATAAAGATAATTAGTGTCTGTCTATAATGTCGGCATAACGCCGTCATTGCATTTGTGCTTTTGAGAATCAAAACGATTACTCGTAATGACGGCATTGATTGTTGCGAAGATACTTTATAGACAAACTCTAATTATGCTGACGCAAGAAAACCTTATTCCCAACCTTATTTTTCCCAAACAAAATAACCTTAGTAGCAATGGATTGCACCTACACATGACAACCTTATTACCTTATTATTCATTTGCTCTTCTTTCTGTTCTTGGTATATGTTATAAATCTTCATTAATAAGGTAATAAGGTTGGTGTGTGTATGTGTTGTACGTTCCTGCTACTAAGGTTATTTGTTAGAAAAATAAGGTTGGAAATAAGGTTTTTTATATTCTGCTCATTCTGGAGATTAGCTACGCTGCTCTCCGCTTTATAATGACGCTTTTTATAAATGCCGTATTATGAGGCATAAAGCGTCATTGCATTTGTGCTTTTGAGAATCAAAATGATTACCCTGTTCGGACGAGGTTCTACCTCGTTCGGATTATCCTCGCAGGTTCTACCTGCGCAGTAAAAAGAATATAAAATAAATGCAGGCATAGTTCCGATATTGACATGTCATCCCTACGGGATTTTATTGACTGCTACCATTTTTTCTACCGACATATCATCCCTACGGGATTTTTTGAACGCTACAGAGATAAATGCAGGCATAGCCTGCTCGGATAGAGCGAACGAGGTAGAACCTCGTCCGAACGAAGAAATAAGGTTTTTTATATTCTGCTCATTCTGGAGATTAGCCCCGCTGCTCTCCGCTTCGCTTCGGGTGCGGGGCAAGCCCGCAATGACGGCGTTGATTAGGCGTTTTCGAGGTTGTGTGAAAAGTACCCCCGTAACAACAGAGGTCGTCATTGCGAGGAGCGCAGCGACGTGGCAATCCCTAACAATCAATGCGTTTTGGGGTAGGGATTAGCTCCGCTGCTCTTACGGGTGCTTCGCTGCGCTCGCAATGACGGCGTTGTTTGGACACTTTTGTGTGTTTTCACACAACCTCTTTCGCGCCTTCGCGCTTTTTTTTATTGTCTATTTTCAATTAAAAGTTGTACCTTTGCAAGTCCTGATTTTGGGAAAGAAAAGCAGGAGAAATAAGAAGAAAAATAATAATTCTGTGAACATAAATTATAATATATGGAACTTACATTAGAACAAAAAATACAACATATCATTAATCAAATTCGTCCTCATTTGCAAGCAGATGGAGGAGATATTCGCTTTATTGAATTAACGCAGGATAAGGTAGTCAAAGTGGAACTGCAAGGCGCGTGTGGTAGTTGTCCGCATAGTCGATTGACCCTTAAAGATGGCGTAGAAGCTACCTTAAAAAAATATATTCCTGAAATAACATCAGTGGAAGATATTAATTTACCTTTCTAAATACATTATATCATGGGACTGAAATGTGGTATTACAGGCATTACTAATTCAGGGAAAACAACCCTCTTTAATTGCATGTCCAATACAAAGGCAACGGTTACTAATTTTGCTTTTAGTTCAAAGAAATCAAATGTTGGCGTATGTGATATTCCTGATTTGCGATTGCAGGAAATAGATAAAATAATTAAAGCGGACAAGCTGATATATGCTAATGTTGAAATTGTGGATATTCCCGGACTAACTAAAGGTTCAAGTATGGGCGAAGGCATTGGTAATTCGTTTTTGGGAGATATACGTCAATGTGATGCACTAATTCATGTGTTGCGGTGTTTTGAAGACGCTAATCTGCCACATATTGACGGGAGTATTAATCCTGTGAGAGATATAGAAACGGTTGATTTGGAACTTCAAATTCAAGATTTGGAACAAATTGAACGTAAAATACAGAAGGTAGAGAAAGCGGCACGTGTTGGAGATAAAGAAGCGCGATTTCAATTGGAAGTTCTCAATAAATACAAAGCACATTTGGAGAATTTTCAAAACATCCGTACCCTTAATGTCTATGAAAATGAACAAAAGGTTGTTGCCGATATGATGTTGCTTACCCAAAAGCCAACTATATATATATGTAATGTAGATGAAAGTTCGGTGGTATCGGGTAATCGCTATTCCGATGCGGTAAAAGAATTTTTAAAAGATACTCAAGCAGAGATGTTAATTATTGGCGGAAAACTCGAAGCCGAAATATCTGAATTGGATGCTCAGGACAGGGCTTTATTTCTGGAAGACGTCGGATTGACAGAACCCGGCGTCAATAAACTGTTACGTTCAGCGTATAAAACCTTGCATCTTATTTCTTTTTTTACCGTTGGGGGAAAAGAAAATCGCGCATGGACAATCACGCAGGGAATGACAGCCCCACAAGCAGCAGGTGTTATTCACAGCGATTTGGAAAGAGGTTTTATTCGTGCAGAAGTCATCAAGTATCATGATTTAATCGAACTCGGCTCAGAACATAAATGTAAAGAAGCCGGAAAATTATCGGTCGAAGGAAAAAATTATGTTGTGAATGATGGTGATATATTGCACATTCGGTTTAATGTTTAATCGATAATGAAAAAAATGCCTTTGAAATGCGTTTGTTATTGATAAAATTATTATCTTTGTCCATCTTTTATTTCATAATAAATATTATACTGTTTTTCTAAAAAAATAACAAAGTCAATGAGAAAATTTGGTCTCTTTATAAGAAGAAGTTTATATGTAGCGTTTACATTTTCCTGTATGTATGTTTATTCGCAGTCAGGAGATTATGAAGATTTCAGTACGGAAAGTCTAAAGTCGCATAAGCAATATACGTGGAATTTTAATCCGATAGATTATGATCCATCCATTATAGATGCTTGTGTTATTGATGTGATAAATTTGGCGCGAAACCAATACAATTTAGCCGATTCATTAGTCTCAAACGAGGCGCTGGAAAATGCGGCAAAACTTCAATCGGAGTTTATGGCAAAAAAAGAAGAACGAACCCATACCAATGTGGTGAAAGCGCTTCAAACACCTGAACTTCGATCGGTAAACTCCGGAGGAAGTAAACGTGTTGTCGAACTTGTTACCCGTGCCAAAGCAACGCAAGGTATAGAAGAATACAGTTATTTAGATATTTCTACTGAAATTGTCTCTTCTTTACTGAAAAATAAAAAGACAGTGAATACTTTGCTGGATAAACGATATACATTTATTGGAGTGGGTTGCCATGTGGATTTTTACAATAAATATTGTTATGTTTCTATAGTGTTGGGGAATGACTTATCGTTTAATAAAGCTGATATTTCGTACAAGAAAACTGTTTATACTCGGAAATCATACGGATTGAAACCATACGACGAAAAAATATGTCGTAAATGTCTAGTCCGTAATGTTGAACTGTTTCAGTCTTATCTGGAAGTAAAAGGAACGGACGTCTATTTTGTACATCCCAATCTTAAAGCATTAAAGCGTATTATCAGTAAGAAAAAAGACGGTTTGGCGATTGATTTTGTACAGCATTCGCAATTGCCATGCAATGGAGCTAACAACTTTAATTATAACTATTATAATAGAGGCGCTATGCCCAAATACATGACCTTTAAAAAAATGATTAAGAAAAATGAACTCACAGGCAAAAAAGAAAAAGGTATTCGTGTTTATCTGGGAACAGCGCCCAATACAGTGGAAGCGCCTTTTGATGTCAATGTGATTATTGTAAAAGATAAAACGGTTTGCCGAACAGTGGTTAAAACCAATGTTATCAAACCCAATATCAGTTACGAAGTCAAGACAAGTTTAATTCCAGATTTGAACGCTATACAAACTACTATCAATTATATTCCCGAACCTGAAAAAACTGTTTTGGAATTTAAAGTTCCTTTTGAACGTAATAAATATGTATACGAAGCTGCCGATATTAAACCTTTTATAGATGCATTAAAAGAATCTCGTTTTATTGTGGATTCAATTTTTATTACCGCTTATACTTCTATAGAAGGCAGTGATAAATCCAATTTGGAACTTCAGAAAAAACGTTCCGAAAGCATTATTTCCGCTATGGAACAATTGCAAAATGTTATCAATATACCTTATGTTATCAATTTGGATGACGGTTGGAATTTATTCCTGCAAGATATTGGCGCTACGCAATACAAAAACTTGGCAAACAAGTCAAAGGAAGACGTTAGAACTACCTTAAATCAAGGTAAAACAAAGAAAGAGCTCGAACCCATGCTTGCACAGCATCGTTATGCCTATATTCGTATTAATGTTACTTATGACGTAAGCGAACAGTATGAACAGGAATTTATCACAAATAAATTTAACAGAACCTTAGCGGCAGGAAATCTACCATTGGCATTTGCTATTCAAAAGTATATGATGAAAAAAGTAGAAGAAGGCGCGTATAAAAAATCTTTTATTGAAGCATTGGAAATACCCAATACTGTTCAAATGCTTCCATTTCTGACCAATAAATATTATATGCTTTCCTTCTTTGAAACAGGACTTTCTTCGGATGATATGGAAAAAGTAATTGCTCTTTCAAAAATGGACAATAAAAATACAATATGTGAATTTAATGCTTTGGCTTGTTCTATTGATGATGTGGATATTACCACTACATCTCAGATTAGTACATGGCAAAGTAAAATTGACAGAATATACAATACCCCTATCGGAAAAATACATCCGAAAAAAGTAAACGCCGTCAATATTGCGCTTCAATATAAAATATTAGACTATATTAATGCAAGTGAAACTCCTGACGAAAAATTGATGGAATCTACCTACGAAAAAATTAAAGCAATTGCTTTGCCAACAATTACAGATTGGCAACAGGCTTATGATGTTGCTTCTACTTTTATAGGATATGGCGACTTTGAATTTGCCCGTAAGACAATGGACCCCTATATTAACAATCCTGATATTAGCGAAGATTTTATATTTACTTACATGAATTTATACAGTCTTGACGAATATAATTACATGTCCAAAAAGTTTGAAATAGCATGTGCTTTGGCGGCAAAAAAGAATAAAACACGTTTCTGTAACGAAATCAAAACATATTCCTACCTCATCCGCGAAAATCTACAAGTAAAGAATACTATCTGCGGAGAATGTAGATAGTTATGAGTTATGAGTTATGAATTATGAATTATGAATTATGAATTATGAATTATGAATTAGGGCTTACGCAAGTGGGGTAAGTAAACCTTACCCCTACACATACGCATTCAAATAATTTTTAATTTTTAATTTTTAATTAATTCGTTGCGTATATTGATATTTTTTCGATGGTACGAATGTTTGTATTTATAATACCTTTCGCTATGAGTTTTCTCATTTTCTTCTTTGAGACAACAATTAATTTTCCGTCGAATTTTAAAACAAGATGTTTTCTTCCTGTCGCATTACGTAGTTTATGTGCCTGTTTTATAGCCTGTTTAATTCTGTATCGCATTATTTTATTGCGAATAAACTTTGAAATTATTTTTATCAATTGCATTTTTTCTTCGTTTTTTCTTGTTCGTATTATTTTTTTAGTATCTTTGCAGCAGTGAGCCTTGCGGGGCATACTTCGAGCAGGAGAGTAGCTTTTAGTTACTCTCCTGTATTTTTTTGTATTGGTTTAAATTTCTGTAAATCATTTTCGTTCAGTACCCAAACTTCAAGATTTTCTCCCTCGTAATGCCCTAACTGACCATATACGAAAGATTCAATTTTCTTCCAATCCGCATTTATTAAAAATAAATGCAGGCATAGCCTGATCGGAGAGAGCGAACGAAGAAAGAAGTGTTTCCAATTTAGACGATTGCATAGTTTAGATTTTATTTTACTTAATCAACTTGGGCGATTATATAGTTTAGATTTTATTTTACTTAATTGCCTTATGCGAGATTATATCGTTTAACTTTATTTTACTCAATCGCCTAAGGCGATTACATAGTTTAGATTTTATTTTACTTAATCGCCTAAGGCGAGATTATATCGTTTAACTTTATTTTGTCCAATCGCCTAAGGCGATTACATAGTTTAATTTTATTTTGCCTAATCGCCTAAGGCGATTACATAGTTTAACTTTATTTTGTCCAATCGCCTAAGGCGATTACATAGTTTAATTTTATTTTGTCTAATCGCCTAAGGCGATTACATAGTTTAATTTTATTTTGTCTAATTGCCTTAGGCGGATTGTATAGTTTAGATTTATTTTGTCTAATCGCTTTGAGCGAGATTATATAGTTTAAATTTATTTTCTTTAATCGCCTTGGGCGAGATTATATAATTTAACTTTATTTTACCCAATCGCTCAAGGCGATTACATAAAAGCAGAAACGAAAAATAGCTCTTTCTGTTGTAAGTTACAAGTCTTTATCTATAAAATGGTTGTTATAATAGAGTGTTTTATTTTTTGTTTGAGAAGGTATCCATTCAATCACATTCTGATTAATTGGTCGTAACAAAAATTCATCAAAATAAAGGGTATCGGTTTTATTATCATTATAACAAACAATTTCCAATTCATGATGAGTATTTTGAGGCGTAAAATTAAGTTGGCATAACGACCAACATCCGACAATATACGGTGAATTTTTGGCATTTATGCTTCCGAGTTCGACTTTTCCATTTTCTGTAATCTCATAAATTTTTACTCTCCATGATGTAGTCATATATTCGCCATAATTTCTTCCACAGTTATATGCCCAAAAAGAGAGTTCGTATGGCGTTTCTGCCTGTAAGATGTCAGGTTGGACAGTCCAAAAGTTTTGCTCATTTGTTTTAAAGAGAGAAATTGCACCTGAGCCATATTTGGTTATTGTACAATAATAATCATCACAATTATTGCGTATAATGCCTGTTGCATTTAAAGATAGATTTTCAGATGTATAAGATTTACTATCAACAATGTTTATCAATTTATCAATTTCATCGTCATTTCTTTCCAACATCTTATCAAAATCAATGCTTCTGATAGAAAAAGTTTCATAATCACAGATCAATGTCGATTGAGAAAAATAATATTCATCCCATGGGTTTAAAGGTAAATTTTTGTAATGAAAGATTAGAAAAGGTTTTTTGTTTGGAAAATCATCTTTAATCTCTTTATCATAATATGGCATATTAACCAATTGCATGTGCTTTTTCGCATCGGGAATCGCAATATGCGATGTATGCGATGAAATCAAAGGTAATTGGGTATAATATGCAGTTAGTTGAGTCAGAGATTCTGCCTCATCATTAGAAGTAATCATTTCATAATTGTCTGAACTCATAAAATAATATGGTAGAGGCAATATTGCTTGATAAACATCAGGTTCTAATTCTTTTAGCGCTTTTTGCATGTCAAGCGAAAGGTTTTCGTAAATAAAGGGATTCTTTATTTTAAAAAGTTCTGTTCGCGCAAACTTTTGATAGGGTATAGCTTCTAAAATCAATGATAAAGGAATGATACACAGCAATAGGTTTCGTATAATTTTGTGTTTGATTGCTTTTCCCTGTATATAAGTATAAAAGAAAGACGCTCCAAAGACAGTAATAACATAGTAAAAAGCCCAGGAAAATCGTCCTGTACTCCTAAAATTCTTCAGAAAGTGAAACTGGTCTGCTATCCATAAAATCCATTTGCCATCAACGTCGGTATTCATAGCATAAAAGAGTAAGCATACGCTTGAAACCAATGCGGGCATAAAAGAATGATATAAACCTTCATGTTGAACTGTAAGGGTTCTTTTTTGGGAGACTTTTCTTTTACAGATAAGGAATAAATATCTTATGGTAACTAATGTTGATATACTTCCAAATAATCCGACATAAGCCCATCCTTCCCAGTTTTGATGCAGGGAGGGGATCAAGTCCACCAGAATATCATGTAAATAACTATAATAGATGGGGACAAAAATCGTACTAAAGCTCGCACTATAAAATCCCAATCCAGGTCTGTCTATAATTCTTCCTTCATGTATATCGAAAAAAGATGTTATAAGCATAGAAATAATTCCTGGCAAGATAACCACCAACAAAAATGATAGCCAAGTATAACATTTCAATTCTTTTCTGTATATGATTAACCATGTTAATCCATAAATGGCAGCAAAAGCCATTGTCATAGCGCCCAGATAGGCATGTGTAAATATCCAAAAAAAATTGCTCAAAATCAAAATTATACCCCAATATATCTTATTCTTATTTTCCCAAAACTTTATCAATAAATACCATGTAAGCGGAATAGCCATACTAAAAGAAAGAGAAAGATGTCCCGCAAGTCTAAAAATCTGAGGTTGCAGAAGCATAATTGCAAAGGAAGTCAAAACAACATACCATTCGGATTTAACATATCTCTTCAAAACAAGATAAAGCAATATCCATGTAATAACAAGATTAACAAGAAAAAGCATATTTAATATTCCTATTGTATAGCCATCAAAACCAGGAAAAACCTTATTTATTCCATGGAAAATGGCTGATAATGCAGGATGTGAATCCAGAAAAAAGAAACACTCTCCTTGTGGATAATTAAATCCCTGAAAATTGGTGAATGTTTCTGAATGAATAGAATTTTGATAGGTATAATAATTTTTTAACCCATCTCCGACATTAATAGCCAACCATTGATTGGTATGAAATAAAACATCAGGAAATAATACAGCCAAATACAAAAATCCAAGAATAAGAATAATTCCCAATGATAATAAAGTTTTATATTTATCTTGCCAATATTGCTTTTTCATCTGTTTGTTATGATTAATATTATGATACAAATTAGTAATACATTATAATCTCTTGTTTCTATATGTGTTATATCACATAACCCAGTCTCTAATGTAATTTTAAAGGCTGCAAAGATACATGAAATTTTTGAAGTTCCCGCATATATCTATACTAAAAATCAAGACTACACACATTTTGCTTACTTGCATATTCGGAATACAACTGCATAAAAGCACGAAGGTATGAAGGAGGCTGTATGAGAATACTATCCATCTTCATGCGTCAGCTCATCTTCAATTTTCAATTTTCAATTTTCAATTAATTATGAGAATGCTATCCATCTTCATGCGTCAGCTCATTTTCAATTTTCAATTTTCAATTTTCAATTAATAAAGTCTATGTTATTGGCTTCAATACAGCGCTTCAAAAAAAGATTTAATCTTTAACTATTTGATAAAGGCTATTCTTCCATATCCGAATAAAATGGTTCGGGTTCACTTTCATTATCTATTTTCTGTTCAAAAAATTTCTTAACCATTTGTGTTTTCTTTTGGTCAATAGAAAAATTTAAGTCTGGGTCTTTTTTTGCATACTGTATCAAGTTCCAAATATTCGTAATCACAAGCGCTTTTTTCAAGATGGGAATTTGTTCAAAATCCACTGTAAGGAAAAAACTTAACTTGTCCATTCCTAAAAATTTTGTATCTTCAATTTGTAATCCCAAATTTTTCTGTAGATAATCACCCTCTGTCGTATCGGGGGATGTTAGGGGTAAAAAGGTCATTACAATCAGTTTATTATCTCTTACGATAAAAGGAAAATATCCAAAGCGCACAATTTTATTTTTATTGCCTTCCTGTGTATAACATTCAAGCATTGGACGACCTGTTGGACTTTTTGCCACACGTTGCATATACAAGAGCGGTTCCATAATATAAAAGTTTCTTTTATGTGCAGGAAAAATATCCATTCGTTCCTTGCTGCGCTGTAAAGCATGAGACTGAATATAAATATCCAAATAAACAATCGGATGCATTTCTTTTTGATAAACAAACCACCTGTCAATGATAGCATCATGAGGCGGTTCGTCAATTACCCGTCCGGCACGAACACGAAATGCTATCCGCTCCTTATTATTATAAGTAAAGCGAATAACTTTCGCCTCTTCGGAAGACATATAAACCATTGACCTCAAATATCCATCACCCGAAGGCGTCCCTATGTTCCAGGTATATCCATAAATACGAAAATTTACTTTGGAAAGCATCATCATAGTTTTACGAATATGGGTTCCCACAGGAGTAAGATCTCGCTCTATACGATTATCCTCAAAACAATCTGCAATTAAATTAATTATTTTCAACTGCTCAGGCGAATATGCTGTATTTTCTACATCTGAAACGACAATCGCCATGAATGCATAACCATAAGTTACCAATTCAAGATATGTAAGACCTATACTTTCGTCTCCAAAATAATGCGTACGCATGAAACGATGCGCGGTTTCAGAAGCAAAATCAAGTAAGCGACGCGGTACTTGACTGCCCTCTTCTACTTTAAATCGCGGTGGTTCCGCCTTCAAGAAACAAAAAAAACGTCGCTGCTGCTTGGAAAATACATTTAATAAGCCCGGATCAAACCCGTATGCCCGAAGAACTTTTTGTATCGCTGTATATGCTTTATCAAAAGAGGTTTTACTCCCTAAATTTCCCCGATATTTTTGTGGTTGCTGTGGTTGTTGTTGCTTTTTCTTATTCTTTTTCTTTTTCTGTGCCATATTCAACAATTTACTGTTTTTTCAACTATCTTTTTCACTTTACTTTGCCTCTTATTTTGTCTGCAATTTTTACATCAGCAAAGGTAGCATTAAATTTTCAATTACACACAAACAATTATTTTTTTTTTGAAAGATTTATAGAAAAATATAACCAAAAAAAATTGATGTTTCAAATCAATATGACCCGATAAAACTTCTCAACAGTGTTTATTCAAAACTGTTTAGATATTAATGCATTCGTAAATAATTCTATCGTCAATGAAAAAAAAAATCAACTGTACTAAAACGAATGTACTAAAAAAATTGCTATCTTTGCGCATTGGATTTTTGTTTAGAGTAAATAATGATTTCAAAAAATATTTTATAATTTTATACTACATAGAGTTTATATTAAAACAATTGACATGGAGACACATTATATATTTGTAACGGGAGGCGTTGCATCATCTTTAGGAAAAGGTATTATTTCTGCATCATTAGCAAATCTTTTGATAGCAAGGGGATATAGCGTTTCTATTCAGAAATTGGATCCTTATATTAATGTGGATCCTGGTACTTTAAATCCTTATGAACATGGAGAATGTTATGTTACAGAAGATGGAGCAGAAACTGACTTGGATTTGGGACACTATGAAAGATTTACCAATATACCAACCTCTCAAAAAAACAATGTTACTACGGGACGTATTTATTTGAACGTGATTACTAAAGAACGTCAAGGTGATTATTTGGGACAAACCGTTCAAGTCATACCTCACATTACTGATGAAATTCAAAATAGAATTAAATCATTAGGTAATACGGGGGATTTCGATTTTGTAATCATTGAAATCGGGGGAACTGTTGGCGATATAGAATCATTGCCATTTATCGAAGCCGTTAGACAATTACGATGGGAAAAAGGTGGGCGTAATGTAGTGATACATCTCACACTTGTTCCCTTTTTGTCCGCTACAAGAGAACTGAAAACCAAACCAACACAACATTCGGTTAAAGCGCTTCTTGAACAGGGACTTCAACCTGATATTATCATTTGTCGTACCGAACATGATATTAATGAAAGTCTCCGTAAAAAAATCGCTTTATTCTGTAACGTAGAAACACAGTCTGTTTTACAGTCCATTGATGCAAAAAGTATTTATAATGTTCCTCTTTTAATGTATAAAGAAGGATTGGATAAGGAAGTGTTACGCAAAATGAATATTGTTTGCGAAAAAGAACCTGATCTGGAATATTGGAAAGAATTTTTACACAAGTTGGAATTTCCTAAATATAACGTTACTATAGGATTAATAGGAAAATACGTTGAACTCAATGACGCCTATAAATCCATCATAGAGGCTTTCACTCATGCAGGTGTCGCAAATGAATGTAAAGTAAAAATTGAGTTGATACACTCCGAACATATTAATAAAGATAATTGCCAACAACAATTACAACATTTAGACGGTATTTTGGTTGCGCCGGGATTTGGAATACGGGGCATTGAGGGTAAAATTATAGCCATTACATACGCAAGAGAAAATAATATTCCTTTTCTGGGGATATGTTTGGGTATGCAGTGTGCTGTTATCGAATTTGCGCGTAATGTCCTGAATTGGGAAAATGCTCATTCTACAGAAATTAAACCCGATACACCCTATCCTGTTATTGATATGATGGAAGAACAAAAGAAAATTTCAGGTATGGGAGCTACTATGCGATTAGGCGCTTATCCCTGTACTGTCATAAAAGATTCAAAAGCATTTACTGCATATCAATCCGAACATATCAGCGAACGTCATCGTCATCGCTATGAATTTAATAATGATTATTTGACTGATTTTGAAAAAGCTGGATTGATAGCCACAGGAATTAATAAAAATCAAAACCTCGTTGAAATTATTGAATTACCTGCTCATCCTTGGTTCGTTGGAGTTCAATTTCATCCCGAATATAAAAGTACTGTAGTAAAAAATCATCCGCTATTCGTAGCTTTTGTAAAAGCGGCGATGAAATATAAAGATAAAGAATAAACTATCTTGACATTACAATATGAATTGTAGAGGTAAACTTATGTATTTTGATACCCCCAAAATAATGGGAATATTAAATATTACTGAACATTCCTTTTTCGATGGGGGAAAATATTATAACAATCCCGATAAATATTTGTTCCGAATAGAAAGTATGTTGAAAGAAGGAGTAGACATAATTGATATTGGCTGTATGGCTACCAATCCTTTGGCAAAAGAATTATCGGAAAAGGAAGAACTTCATGTTACGGAAACGGCGCTTAATAATATACTCGTGCGCTTTCCCGATGTAATTTTTTCAATTGACACATGGAGAGCTACTGTCGCTCAAACCGCAATAGAAATGGGGGTTTCTATTATCAATGATATTTCTGGAGGTGAATTTGACGAAAATATGTTTTCGGTAGTGGCTCAATTGCAAGTACCTTATATCTTAATGCACACATCTGGTCGTCCTGATATAATGCAACAAAAAACAGACTATAAAGATATTGTTGCCGACATATATCTATATCTCAGTAAACGATTGGAAATATTACGACTCTCTGGTGTGAATGACGTTATTATTGATATTGGATTTGGTTTTGGAAAAACAATTCCTCACAACTATATTTTATTAAAGCAGTTGTCCTTATTTAAGGAATTAGGGTGTCCTTTACTTGTCGGATTATCTCGAAAAACAATGTTGTATAAACTTCTGGAAACAACTCCTCAAAATGTTTTAAATGCTACTACCGTCGTTAATACGATTGCATTATTAAATGGCGCTGATATTTTGCGGGTACATGACGTCAAAGAAGCCCGCGAAACTGTAAAAATCATTTCCCAATTAAACGAGTAGACGGGTGGACGAGTAGACAGGGAACAAAGCGGAAGTCGCGCAGAGACGACACTTTATTAACTTAAACCACAAAGGCGAATATGGCGTGCAAAGGGGCTTTACCATGTCAACCTTTGTCGTCTTTGTGGTGAAAAAACAATTACATACGATTTCAACTTACAGTAATGTCATTGCTCTTTTTTCCCGACCCCTTGGTGGAGGGTGGTGTCTACCAATGACAGCGTTATTAGGTCGCCTTCATTTTTCGCCCTTTCATGCGTCAGCTCATTTTCAATTTTCAATTAATGAAGCGTTTTCTATCCAAGAGATAATTGCATCATCTATTGGACTTGTTCTTGGGTCAATTGTTTTTATCCAATTACCTTTTTCGTCGATAAGAAATTTTTGAAAATTCCAACTTACCGGTGCATCTTCTTTCCCATTTTGACTTTTAGAAGTAAGCCATTGATATAATGGTGCAATATCTTCTCCCTTAACGGATATTTTTTCCATCAAGGGAAATGTAACACCATAGTTCGATGTACAAAATTCTTGTATTTCTTTGTTTGTTCCGGGTTCTTGATTTTTGAAGTTATTGGCAGGAAAAGCGATGATAACGAAGTTATCATTTTTGTATTTTTCATATAATTTCTGTAATTGTTCATACTGTGGCGTCAATCCGCATTGAGAGGCAACATTGACTACCATTACTTTTTTCCCTTTGAATTGTCCTAAAGACAAGTCATTTCCATTGATTGTTTTCACGGTAAAGTCGTAAAAACTTTTCTGTTGCGCCACCAAAGCGCCTGTCATTATTACTGCTAAAAAAAGAAAACATATCTGTTTCATCGGTAGGATTTTTATTGGTTTATAAAAGTTATATCCTCAATTAGATAAATAATCTATAATTATTCCGTCTTTTAATATTGGCGTCACAGGACAAGTGTCTAATTCAAAACAATAAGGTACGCTTTCGCCCATTCCCAAAGCATATAAACGCTGGTAATGTTCTGAAGAGGAAACATAATTAAGTAAATCATGTTTTGCATTCTTCCAGAGTTCCATTGAGGCAAAGACACTGTCATCATTTCCAGAAAACAGGTCATTATCGATTAAGTTTTCACAAACTGCTCCTGCAAATAAACTATCTTCCAAAGAAAAGCGATATTTCCAACCCGAACATACGATAACAACATTTTGATTAAGTTTCTTTAAGGTTGAACATAAGGAAGACATATTGACAAAAGCGCCTATAAGTATTTTTTCCGCAGCATTAACCACAGATAAAGTGCGCGTACCGTTTGTTGTGCTAATTGCGATGACAGCATTTTTTATATCCGTATTGATTAATTGCAAGGGCGAGTTCCCAAAATCTGCAAAATCAGGTTGAATGCTGTCACGTTCCGATACAATTAAGTAGCCATTCTTTTTAAATTCGGACAACTTATTCATATCCGTTACAGGAATTACTTTTTGCGCTCCTTGTGCAATAGCCACTGTAATAGTAGATGTTGCGCGTAAGACATCTACCACTACAACGATATGATTATTTCCGCCTGTTTTCCTGTATTGATACAATTCAGGAACAACACATACTTCAATTGTATTCATTATTCAAAGAAATGTTTTACTCGTTGAAAAAAACTTGCCTGTTTAGGAGGTTGAGGCTTAAAATTTTCAGAATTTGCTATCTGTTCGACGATTTTCTTTTCTTCTTTCGATAAAGATTTTGGCACCCAAACATTAATATTAACGATTAAATCACCTTTCCCGTATCCCTGTATATCAGGCAATCCTTTTCCGTTCAAACGTAATAAAGTAGAAGGTTGTGTTCCTGCGGTAATTTTAACTTTTGCCTTTCCCTCCAAGGTAGGTATCTCTATATTATCTCCTAAAGCTGCCTGTGAAAAAGAAATATAATGTTCCAGATATAAATTATTGCCGTCTCGTTCAAAGATCGGATGTTTTTCTTCCTGAATCAAGATAAGTAAATCTCCATTTTCTCCGTTATTAGGTGCAGCGTTACCTTTTCCACGCATGGCAAACTGCATCCCGTCACTAACGCCTGCTGGTATCCTAATCGAAGTAATATCTTCTCCTTTTACAACCCCATTACCAGAACAGGCTGTACATTTTTCTGTTATTGTCTTTCCTGAACCATGACATGCAGAACATTGCGATTGAACTTGCATGTGCCCAAAAATTGACTGTTGCGTTTTTACAACATAACCCTGTCCATTACAGGTGGCACATGTTTTTATTGCGTTCGAGTCTTTCGCACCGCTTCCATGACAGGTATTACACTTTACAAATTTCTGAACCTTGATATTCTTTTCCACGCCTTTGGCAATTTCTTCCAGCGTTAATTTTACTTTGATACGAATATTAGACCCTTTTTGAATCGGACGACCTGACCGAGAAGAAAAACCACCGCTAAAACCTCTGCCAAAACCTCCAAATCCAATATCTTCGAAAATACTGCCAAACTGAGAAAATATATCTTCCATATTCATGTGTCCTGAGCCAAAACCACTCATACCTGCATGACCCAGACGGTCATATCTTGAGCGTTTTTCTTCATTGCTCAACACTTCGTAGGCTTCTGCTGCTTCTTTGAATTTTTCTTCTGCGGTTGCGTCATCAGGATTTCTGTCTGGATGATATTTAAGCGCTTTTTCACGATATGCTTTTTTTATATCGGAGGGGGTAGCTGTTTTAGAAACACCCAATACTTCATAATAATCTCGTTTCTCCATATAAGTTATTTTTTATTGATAAATGACTACTTTTGAAAAACGAATTACTTTATCATTCAGCATGTAACCCTTTTCTACTTCTTCGACTATTTTTCCTTTATCTTCTTCTTTCTGAGCAGGAATAATACTGATTGCTTCGTGATAATCAGTATTAAACAGGGTGTCATTTATTTCTATTACTTTTAAACCTTTTTGTTTCAATAGTGCATTCAATTTTTGGAAGATGAGAACTTCTCCTTCTTTCATGGATGACAAATCAACATGAGGATCTTCGCTGTATTTTATGGCACGTTCCATATCATCAATTATGGGTAACAAATTAATAATAATTGACTCGGAAGCATTTTGTATGACATCTAATTTTTCTTTTTGTGTCCGTTTACGATAGTTATCAAATTCCGAATACAAGCGTATAAATTTATCATGAAGTTCTGCATTATCATTTTTCAACTGTTCAATTTCCTGTTTCAACTGATCAATATCTTCTTGATTTGACTTTTTATTTGATTTATTGAAAAATTTTGATTTTTTTACTTCTTTGTTTTCTTCATTCGTTGAAGTTGCTGTTGCATTTTTGTCTTGCAATGGATTTGTTTCTTCCAAATTTGTTTCTTGTAGTTCTTCGTTTTCCATACTTTCTTTTTGCTCTCTCATATATCCATTTGTTTTTTTTGTTTTCCATATATCCAAATAACTTGCCAAACAATAGAGAATGTCAAAATGACAGTTGGCATGTCATAAAAAAAAAAATGAACATCTTGAGACGTTCATTTTTTTCACTGATTTCAAATCATAAACAATTATCCTGCTTGTTGACTATTCTTATTTTATTAAATCAACAATTGCTTTAAATGCCTCTGTATTATTCATCGCAAGGTCTGCAAGCGTTTTACGGTTCAGTTCAATTCCTTTTTTATGTAATTGTCCCATAAAAACAGAATAAGACATTCCATATTGTCTTGCGCCTGCATTAATACGAGTGATCCATAAACTTCTAAAGTTCCGTTTTTTCTGCTTTCTATCTCTATAAGCATATTGTTGTCCTTTTTCCCAAGTATTTTTGGCAACAGTCCACACATTTTTACGTCTTCCGAAGTATCCTTTGGTCAATTTAAGGATTTTTTTTCTACGTGCTCTTGAAGCAACATGATTTACTGATCTTGGCATAATTTTATCCTTTCTTTTTTTAGGTCAGCGTCGATAATATCGAACTTTTATTTTTGCTGACGGTAAATTAATAACTTTTTTTAACTAACAATTAAGCATTTGCTTTACAGCATTCACATTTGTTTTGTCTACAATTGCTGAGTAAGTCAAATTACGTTTACGTTTTGTAGATTTTTTTGTCAATATGTGACTTTTGTAAGCATGCTGTCTTTTAATTTTCCCTGTGCCGGTAAAAGAGAATCTCTTTTTGGCGCTTGATTTTGTTTTTACTTTTGGCATTCTTATTAAAAAATTTGATGATTAATATATATAGATTTAAAATCAATTACATTATTGTTTTTTTGTAGGGTTGATTATCATGAGCATTCGTTTGCCTTCCAAGCGAGGCGGTTGATCTGGTTTACCATATTCCTCACAAGATTTTGCAAAATTACGCAACATTATTTCACCCTGTTCCTTATACAGAATAGAACGTCCTTTGAACAAAACGTCTATCTTTACTTTATTTCCTTCTTTCAAGAAACTGATAGCGTGTTTTACTTTAAAATTAAAATCATGTTCATCTGTATTAGGTCCCAATCGGATTTCCTTTACAGACACTTTGGCTGATTTTGCTTTTATTTCTTTTTGTTTTTTCTTTAACTCATAAAGATATTTTTGATAATCCATAATCTTACACACAGGGGGATTTGCCTGTGGAGAAATTTCTACAATATCCAATTCCATACCGCGCGCAATATCCAACGCTTCTCTTAATGGCATAATTCGAGATTCCTCTCCATCACCCACTAATCGAATTACGGGTGATGTAATTGAATTATTTATATTATGTAACTCTTCTTTTTTGACGAAACCTCCACCTCTTCGATTGGGTCCCGAACGATTAAAATTTGTTGCTATATCTAAACCTCCTATATTAATTTTATGTTTATACTATCTCAAATATCAGAACTGCAAAAGTACAAAAAAAAACTATATCAAATACATGATGAGTGATTTTTTTTTGTTATCTATAAATGAACATATTATATTATTCTACCTTCACTACTTTAGTTGATTTTATTATCTTTTCATCTTCTTTTATCTGTAGAAAATAGACTCCTGCAGAAAAAGAACTCATATTGATTACTGTTTTTTTATCAGTGATTTTTTGTCTGTCTAACAGTCTTCCAAAGATATCGAACAAATATATCTCAACATTGTTCAAAGTATTATTTTCTATTGATACATGAATGACGTCTCCTACAGGATTGGGATAAATTTGAACAGTATTATTTTCTT